>DASQFV010000331.1:0-2904 GCA_035632975.1 Nitrospiraceae bacterium | reverse complement strand
AAGATCGACCTTCGAACTTCACCCCCTTCGCCCATCTCGCTGACTTGCTCAAACGCAAGACCTAACAGGATGCTGAAAAAGCCGCCCTTCTCACCCACCCGACCCCAGCGCGCCGAGACGCGCCTTTCCCCATGCGGCGTTCTCCCCTCGAAAGCATCCTCACGTAGCCCATCGGGACAGAACTGCGCTTGCAGTTCGGGGCGGGCGGGTGAGAAAGTTACGCCTCCGGTACATTCATCGGCTGCGGCCTTGCTGGACGGCCTTTTTGAGCATCCTGCTATGTATTGTCTGGTCTGTCACAGGTCGCGCCCTTCCCGCACCTCTCGCGATTCTCGCCCTGGCCGTCGCCATAGACCAGTGGCTCCTCGTTCGTGCTATATGCTATACGCCTGTCATCTTCGATCATCAGCCCCATGTCATTTGCCATACGATCATGAGTGTTTCCCATCCTCGCGATCCGGTGCACGGGGTTAGGCTAGTGGCCCTCATCACGGAACTCGTCGAGCAGTATGGGTGGGGGCAGTGACGCAGGGACGCGCCACGGTCTTGGCCCTGCGTGAGGCGCGTCTGTGGATTGACTTCCTCCCCTGCCCGCGGTACAGGTTGCACCATTATTCGGCCAGACCGTCCACACGCTTCGTCCATCACTGAGAGGCCAGCATCATGAAGAACGTGGAGATGACCATCGAGGGGACAACGTTGACGATCAAGGTAAATTTGTCCAAAGAGTTCGGGCCCTCTGCCTCGGGGAAGACGATCATCATTGCCTCGACGGAGGGGAATGTAACCATTCCTAACCGCGAGGAGAAAGTCGGGCTGAACGTGTACCGCAAGAAGTGACCGGAGCGGCGCCGAGCATTGCGTCTGACCTCCTGACTTCGCGAAGGCCGAGATCATATACTGGGTCGCCAGATCATCATCGCGTGCGCCGCAGAGAAAACCGGTCATGGTGACTCATTGAACAACCGATATCCGGAAAGGTAACGGCACGTGAGTAATTTAGCCAAGTTCGACGTGATCCGCCTCTACCTGCGCCAGCAGTTTCCCAAGCATCACATCGCCGATTTCCCGGAAGGGACCAGTCGCGCACAGGTCTTCCGTGTCGATGGGCCGCACGGTCACCCCCTCCATTACGCCGTCATCGGGTTTGACTTTCTCCTCGGTCAGACCGACGAAGGCCTTCAACAGGTTCTCGTGTCAGCCGGCCTGGGAGATAAGCTGAAGGAAGCCGGAGCCTCACCTGTAATGGTCTCAACGACAGGGTTCAGCACTGAAGGCAGTATTGCCATAGCGTGATCAGAGCTGAGACACGCCACCCCATCGCGCTCGTGACGTCCAACGCACGTCGATAGGCGCAAGTGGGTATTGCTTCTGTCAGAACGGCTGAAGCGCGGGCGGCATTAGCCCATCTTCTTGGCAATCTTGTCGGCGCGCTTTTCCTTCATCGTCTTGGCTGGTTTCTTCTTAGTCATTTTCTTCTGTGTCATGCCCTTAGACATTGAGTGTCTCCTCTGATGTGTGGATGAGTAATATCGCACCGCGGCGCAATCGCCGCCCCCATTTCATACCCCAATTACGAAAAAAAAGGAATGGGGCACGTGAAGTTCTCTCGTCGATTGACTTTGGCTCCTACCCACTGTACAGCTTGCGCCGTTCGAGCCATCTGTCCGTCTGACCGGACCCTGTCGATGGAGGTGCGTCGCTCGCAATCTCCTGATAGTAGAACTCCAGCATGACCGTGCGGGCTGGTTCAACAAGCACCAACTGGCGTTGATCCAAGGTGTTGGCGCAATACAGATAGACCCCCTCCTCTGCCTGACCGAGTTCGATATGTAGCTGGCGGCCGTCCGGCTCCTGGCACGTGGTCTCTTTGAGGAGGTGCTTATCGTGCAGCTGTTCCCATGCGCGCTGTGCGGAAGGCCAATGGTTCTCATAGAGCGGCGCGTCCGGATCGGTTGAATCGGTTTTTAGCGTGGCTCGATCGAACGGACGGCCTTCATCTGGCTCGGGCGATTCATCCCAGAGAACCTGACCTGACGCTCCCCTCCCCAACACATAGAACGGTCCATCGTCGGCAATGTCTTCGACGAGACGGTATCGAATCAATTCCGGCTGCTCGATCAGGCCAAGATCTCGTGCAGCCAAGGCCCGCTGTAGCGGGACTCGTCTTGCCAACTGGCGGGTTTTCTCAAACACGATCATGCGCCCCTGTGCAGAGAGCAGGGCGCGCATGCGATCGAGCCTGGTGTCGATCCCCGTCCGCCGTTCAAAGTCTGCTTGCTGTTGACTCTCGCCGGCGCGCTCGAAGGTGCTCCACCTGCGACTGGGAATGCCCGGGTCCAGTTCAGCTTGCACGAGGGCATGCGTGGTGAGGATCAAATCAAAGGAGCGAGTGGGAGTCGTGTGATCGAGATCGAGGCATTCAAACTGCACGTTGGTCAGACCAAGTGCCTTCGCTTGTTCTTGCGCTCGCGCGATCGAGGCAGGTGAGCGATCGATCCCGAGAAAAGCCTTGTCGGGATGCTGCCTCGCATAGAATGTCATGAGGATGCCGACCCCGCAGCCCACATCCAGTATGGACTGGGCGCCACTCATGCGATCTGCCACCCGCGATCCGATGGCCAGATAATAGTCGTAGTGTTGGCTATAGAGGACCGGCAGGATATTCGGATGAGCGGTGGCATCGTAGAACAAGACCTCATCGGCAAAGGATCCGCCACGCTTCTGCTCCACCTGCCGATGCAGTGCTGCGATCTCGGCCGGTGAGAGGGTCTCCCGCTGCCACTGGAAATAGGTCTCATCCGACATGAATTGCCGGAGGCCCCACGAGGCGAGATGTTCGTGAAGCGTCGTTCGTATCTCGTCGCTCGTATCACGTTGCACACATCCCTCTCGACGACATGC
>DASQFV010000330.1:0-1742 GCA_035632975.1 Nitrospiraceae bacterium | reverse complement strand
ATGCTCCGCGATCCCGTGATGTACCAGCAATTCTTCGCCAAGTTGTCGAAAGCGGTCTTTCTGGAAGGATTTACACTATGAGCATGAGGGTGCAATGAGGAAGCACAGCGCGTGGGGAATCATGGTCACTGCGGGATTTTCGTTCGTGCTAGGGTGCGCCACACCAGAACCCAGCCAGGACTTGCTCGCTCCGACCGAAGCGCAGATGAAGATCCGGAGTGTACAGACTCGCACGTTCGACGTGAAGGACCGCCATGCGGCGATGCGTGCCGTAATTGCGGCACTTCAAGACTTGGGCTTCATCATCGAACGGGCCAACGAGCCCTTGGGGCTCGTCACCGCCGCCCGATTTGCCGAACCGAACTACTACGATGTTGTGGGCGTTACCGTTACCGTGCGCCCCGAGACCAACGGTAGGATAATCATCCGCGCCAACGCGATCTACAATAACAAACCGATCGAAGATCCTAAGGTGTATCAGAACTTCTTCGCCACGCTGGAACGATCGCTCTTTGTCACGAACCAATGATGGATGCGAGCCTTCACGCCATGACCCGAGCCGCACACCGCCTGCCAATCGCAGGATCGCGCAGCCTGCGTATTGCACTCGGCGCGAGCCTCTGCCTGCTGTTGCAAGGCTGCCCTACACCCTATGAGTTGCGGCATGAAAACCAATGGGATTCGCGCGAGCAAATTTGGCTGTCAGAACAAAGTCAGGTGAAAGTCCGCGCCGCCCAATCACGCGTCTTCGACACCACCGACGAGCAACGCATGCTCGCCACTGTCGTGTCCACCATGCAGGACTTGGATTTCAAAGTCGAAGTTCTCGACGAGGAACTGGGTATCGTCTCCGGGAAAAAATACATCGAGAACGAGCAGATCTACGGCGTCGACCTGGACTATTTACTCTATCAGCCCGACGCTCTTGTTGTCCTCAACCGCAATTACCGGACATGGGGTCCGTTCCATCACCGTAACAATCTCGTTCGCTTCACGGCCACCGTCCGCAAACGCAGCGACACGCAGCTCATCGTGCGCGCGAACGCCCAATTCTATCTTCGTGCCGTCGAAAATCCGGTTCCCTATCAGAAGTTCTTCCGCACCCTGGAGCAGGCCCTCTTTCTCCAGGGCCAATTAGTGGAGTAACCCCTCCCTACGCCTCCTGCATGCGAACGAACTGGCGCGCGTCGACTAGATCCTATCTGGTACAGAGCTGCTTCTCCAGCAATAGAGGCTCCAGCGCCGCAATCCTGGCGGTCATCTCCGGCAACACAATATCGCTCTGGCCACGCAGATCCTGCATCCGTCGGCTCAGCCACGAATCCCCTCCCTTCGCAACAGAGCCCTTATTCGCCCGACCAACCGCTGGACCTTGCGCCCGCTTCCGTGAAACGATCCTCTTGATCGGCATGAGTCCCCCCAGGTTGAAAATACTTCTCCATTCGGCTTGGCAGGGACGGGTTGCCCTCCCCTACGACTAGGGCAGCCCTCCCATTTCCTCCCCCACGTTTCACCTTCCACCTCTTACCTTTCACGTCCCATGAAAGGCAAGGTGATTTCTCAAGGGGAAACCGGTATTCTTTACCGCCAAGGAGTGCGCCTAGAGTTTGCCGTCTCGAATCGTCCCAGCGGGAACAAAGGAAGGACACCCATGAGATCGACACCCGGCGGCACCACATCGCGTCAATTTAAGAAGCTCCTCTTGTCAGAGGAGCTTGAATTCATCTGTGAGGCCCACAATG
>DASQFV010000329.1:0-3516 GCA_035632975.1 Nitrospiraceae bacterium | reverse complement strand
ACGAACAGGCGATCGGCATCAATCCCGGAGCGGGCTGCCCAACCGCTTCTGCCGCGGCAATGGCCAGGATCGGGCGGACTCGCTTCCCTCCCGCCATGAGACTGTATCGCATGCTCTCGTGGAGCGTGGTGGGCGCCGTTGCAGCGCTGGGCATGACAAAATCGAGAAACCGATCCACGTCGTCCCGCTTCTGTTCGAGGTAATCCTTGATGTTCATGGGGTAAAGTACGTGTGCCGCGACAGGCGCTGGACCGGCGCGGAGCGTAACAAATGGCCTGGGGGCTGTCAAACAGAGGGGGAGGGAACGACACCCATGCTGGTCCCTTGCTCCCGGAACGCGCACGATCAGAATGTGCTCGTTCGACGGCCGCAGTGGGACCAACACGGGTGCCATTCCCAAAGAGGAAAAACAAGCAAGCTTGGAAGGATCATTAGAAGGAGGCGTTCGATATGCGCAGTAAAGGGCAGCCTGGGCCACTCCCTAATAAGGAATAGGGAGTTGGAAACTCCTCGTTGGGAAAAGGCGGTGCTCGCGCAACGCGCGGCCTCAGAATGGTTGGGAGGGGAGCAGCCAGACCATCCTTCTTGCTCGCAGAACGCGCACGATGAAAAGATGGGAAGGGTACCCATGTTGCTCCTGTGCTCCCGGAACGCGCGCCCTCAGAAGGGCCTCGTTCGACGGCCGCACGTAGACCAACATGGGTACCCTTCCCACGGAGAACAAGCTAGCGAGCTCGGAGGGATCAATTTAATGGACCGACCATGGCCGTTCGATGCGCGCAGTGAAGGACACTCCGGCTGTTCCCCTCATTGCCAAAGTGGGAAAATTGGAAGGCCCTCGCCCGGGCTAATGGCACGTCCCGGGAAATCGAGTGCGAAGCAATCGGAGGGTAGGGCGGGCGAAAATATCTGCCAGTGGGTGGGGCGGGTGTGAAGGATGCGCGCAGTGGGAGGCCACCTAGCCCGCCCTCATGGAGCAGGAAGATAAAAGAGTGAGGTCGCCCGAGGCGCGTGGTGGAATCAATCACGGGCGCCGACCCAAAGGGTAAAGGGTAAGGGGGGAAGGTGCGCCAGAGACCGTCAGCTGGATTGGCAGATCCGGTGCCCCGCACTCCTTCCTCCATGCCCCTCGCCCTTGCCTCTCGCCTCTCGCCTTCGCTATACTCCGAGGCATGAGTATCCGACAAGGCGGTGGGGACTGGGAGCCGATGTTGTTGGGGATTGAGCCCCGGAACTGCAAGGTCTGCAAGGAAGGGCTCTACCGCAACAAGACGCTTTTCAGCGGCGGCTGGTCTCGTTGCGCCTTGTGCGAGGAGTTCGTCCATTACAGCTGCCTGGCAAGCGGCAAAGTCTCGTTTCTGAAAGCCCGTCCACGCGTGTGCAAGACCTGCCGTGCCGCCCAAGCGGGCACTCCTTCACCTTCGACGAAGGCAGCGACTCCGGTGGCCGTCGGGTCGTGACTCCCAACTCACAATCAAGCCCAGTGGAAGCCCGTCCGGGCTGGCATGCCTTTTTTTCCGACGCAGTCCGGTTCGCCCTGGCGCCGCTGATTCTCCTCGTCAGCGGGTTTTTCACGGCGAACTTCATCATCAGCGGCGCCTACACCTGGCCGCGGACAAGTCGGACGTTGGCGCTGACGCTCACGGTGCTGATTCTCTCCCGTGAATTCGTCTACAAGGAGCAACTGTCGCGCAACGCGGCGCCGGGCCGTGCGTGGTCGGCACTGCTCTATTCTTGTGCGCTCCCCTATGTGATCGGCTGGTTGGTGATGGTGGCTCTGTGGGCGCTGTAGCTTGGCAGGATGCTGAAAAAGTCCGCCAGCGGTGTTCTCGCATCGCTCAGAGGCTCAACGTTGAGTAGGATTTTCGAATATCGAAAGCACTGGAGGGGCTCTTCCGTTCGCCAAGATCCATACTAGGGGCGAACGGTCCACACGAAGTGCGGCATGTACCTCCTCGGTCCTTCACTCGCTGCGGCCTTGCTGGACCATTGACTTTTCACCGTGCCACAACAGTTTTTCCGAAGACTTCTGGTTGGTTGTTTCAGCGGGAGGACGGTCGATGGCAGAGATTATCCGCAGCGGAGCCTTTCTCCAACAATGTTGGTCGGTGCATCCGCTCTGTCTGACGGTCAAGCGCGTCGAGTCGGAGCGCATTGTGGTGCTTACTTGCAGTTCCTGCCGCATGGTGCATCGGGTGACCACAGGCGCGATCACCAGGCAGGCATCGGCTGTGGATTCCTCCTCGCCTGAATCGGGGCTTGCGCAGCCGGATGGACTCATGGCGCTCAAGACCTGTTTGGGCACCCATGCTCCCGCCCTGTCGGTTCGGGAGATGGATGTGTTTCAAGATGCGGTGTGGGTCCGCTGTGCAGAATGTCGGGCGCAGTTCGACCTGACGGTCTCCCAGTTCGAAACACATCAGAAATAGCCGGTACCCTTCGCGCCGGTCGTCCAGCCGATTGATGATCATGCCACCACAGTTTACAAACGAAGAAGCGGCTTTAATGGCCGATCAGCACTTCTTTCTCGCTAAGGCGCAGATTATGGCCAAGGTGCGCCGCTTGCTCGCGGCCACGCATGCGGCATTGAAAGAGGAAGTTGGGTCGGCTTCACTTGTGACCCCGCCTGATTTCGATCCCACCAACTATCACTTTGTGAAGGGAGAGTCTCTCGAATTCTTCCCTTACCAGTATCTAGACTTTCCGAAACACTTTCACGACTCGAACGCCTTTGCCTTTCGGACGCTCTTTTGGTGGGGGCACCACCTCGTGTGCGCCTTGCTGCTGGAGGGGGAGGGGATCAAGCAGCACAAGGCACGGATCGTGGACCGGTTTCATCAGCTCGCCGGGCAGGGGCTGGAACTTTCGTTGGCGCCGACGTTGTGGGAATGGAAACGTGGCGAGGGTTATACGTTGCCGATTACCCACGATCGCAAGGCGCAGATTGCCGCCGTGGTGGCCGAAAGGTCCTTCTTGAAGATCGTCCGCTTCCTGCCGTTCACCGATCCGCGGATTCAGTCGGGTCAGATGCCGGAATTCAGCCGCGAGACCTTTCGGGCCATCCTTCCCATCGTGACCTGCTAGCAGTCCATGGGAAAGCTATGTTGGCACGCGGGACGCCCAATGGCCTGCCCCTGCGTCGTACATTCTCGAAGGATGCTCAAAAAGGCCGATCAGCAAGGCCGCAGCCGATGAAAGCACCGGAGGCGTCGCTCTTCTCACCCGCCCACCCCAAGCTGCCAAGACAGCTTGTTCTCCGAGTGGGCTACGTTGAGGATGCCTTCGAGGTGAGAACGCCGGTGGCGGACTTTTTCAGCATCCCGCTATGTCTGGAGAAAATAGAAATGATTTGTCGGTCCAGTCCCGTGACCAAGCGCCAGGCTATGGCGAATGGCCTCGGTGAGATAGGTCTTAGCTGTCTGTACGGCGTCGTTCATGGACTTGCCTCGTGCGAGATGCGCTGCAATCGCCGAGGCGAACGTGCAGCCGGTGCCATGCGTGTGGGGGGTATCGATG
>DASQFV010000328.1:0-2582 GCA_035632975.1 Nitrospiraceae bacterium | reverse complement strand
CGAGCGCCACCGTCACGAACACGTTCATGCGGCGCAGCAAACCCCCGGTTTCCGGGGGGCCGTGAAAATGACGTGACGATGATATATTTTCACGGGAATCTAAGGAGGTTCAGAAATGCGAATCATCAAGGCCCTGTTGGTGCTGCTTTTCCTGGCGCCAACGCTCGCGGCCGCAGAGCCCAAGCCCGAATCCAGCTTCCTCCGCATTCAACGAGATGAAAGCCGTGAGCCGGTCGCCCTGCAGACCGTGATCGCCAAGTACGTCCCGGCTAGCGGCGCGAAAGGCGTCGAAATAGACCTGGTCGCCGTCGTTCACATCGGCGAGAAAGCCTACTATGAGCGGCTGAATAAGGAGTTCGAGAAGTACGACACCGTGCTCTACGAACTCGTGGCCCCGGAAGGCATCAAGCCCCCGAAGAGCGGAGAGCAGAAGAGCGACAACCCGCTCGCCATGCTCCAGCAGGGCATGAAATTCTTCCTGCGGCTGGAACATCAGCTTGAAGTCGTGGACTACGGGAAAGCCAACTTCATCCACGCCGACTTGTCCCCGGAAGGGATGAGGAGGGCGATGAAGGAACGCGGTGATGACGAGATGACCGTCTTCCTCGGCGTCGTCGCGGACTTCTTGCGGAAGAAGAACCTGGGTGCCGACAAGCCTGCGCCTCAGACTCCGGACATCAGCTTGAACGACCTCCTGAACCCGACCAAGTTCAAGAGGATGATGGCCCAGCAGTTCGAAGACGCCGGCGGGGATGTAGTCCTCGGAAGGACGGTCAACCAGCTGCTCGTGGAGGATCGCAACAAAGCGTGCATGAAGGTTCTCCAGCAGCAATTGGCGGCGGGTAAGAAGAAAATTGCGATCTTCTACGGTGCGGCCCACATGCCGGACTTTGACAAGCGGCTTAAGGAAGACTTCGACATGAAGCGGACCACCAGTGAGTGGATCGATGCCTGGAGCCTTGCGGACGACGGCTCGGGCAATCGATAACAAGTTCTTGGAGTAACTGACCTTACTGCCTTGTGAGCGATGAGACGCCGGCCGCATCTCACTCGGTGGGCGCTTCTCATTTATCGCTCGTCACGCTTGAGCTGCGCGGCCAAAGCCGCAATTCGCTCCTTCAGCTCGCGGCGCTCCCGCTCGATCGCCACGAGGCGGGTGTTTGCAGCCAACAACTGCTTTCTGATCGCGGCGACCTGCGTGGGCGAGAGGGTTGGAGCGTCGGTCATGCTGTCTGGCTACTCGTCGCACCGACGACAAGCTGCACGTTCATCAGGTGCGGTGTTCGATGTTGGCGCTGATCGACCGTGGCGGTGACAATAGCCATCCGGCGAACTGGGCGCCCTTCGTTGTCGTCGGAGAGGGAGCGCGCTAGCTAGTTTTTGTTGCGGCGCATGAGTCAGTTTCTGGCACAAAGCGTAAGTTCTGCCCGTCACAGAATGTTTCCGCAGTTGGGGCTAAAGCGGCTGTGGACTGAACGATGCTCCTTCGTTGCCCCGTCCAGTCGCACGTCTGCTCATCGCAGCTACTTCGTTCTCCTCTTGCGAGCACCGGCTGCCGCAGCGGCGTCGGATTGAAAGTCGGGGTGACGATGGCCGTAGGTCTCCCATAGTGTCTCGGGGGTCATACCCAAGTAGTCGGCCGCCTCGTATAAGTTGGTCCCTTGCTGCATCTGCCAGGTCGCAGCCGTGTGCCGCGTGATATGCGGGCTGTCCATGCGCGTGGCACCGGCAGCATGCGCTACCGTGTTCCACGAGTTCCGGAGTTTCTTCACTGGCGCGCCACGGTAGTGAATGACGGAACAAATGCCTTTGGCCATGTCGATGGCGCGCCAGCGCTTCAAATGCGGGAGCAGCCGGGCAGGAATACGGGCCGGCGGCTGTCGCTTCTTCGTCCGGCGTGCTTCTGTGCCTCTGCGGTGGAGCACCCCGGCATCAAGATCGAACCATCCACCTGTTGGCGAGGCCATCCACATGAGCTGCAGAATCGCGCCAGGACGAGTGCCCGTGTAGACGCCAATCAGTAGCTGGCGAGCAACATGGGCCGTCCTCGAGTTCTTCCGCGCCGCGCGTACGCGTGCAGCGACTTCGTTCCGAGTCAGCCAGTAGTCCTGCTTCTGGGGAGCACGCTGCGGCAGCGTCACGATCGGCACACTCGGTAACGGTCCGTGCTCTCGGTGATACCAATTGATGGCGGTGCGCAACGTTTTCAGATCATGCCGCGCCGTCTGATCGCTGATGGTCTTGTGGGCCTTTGCCCGTCGGTGCGCCTGGCCCGTGCGCCAGGTCACGTAGGCCCGACAGTTCCCGCCGTTGATATCGGATAATTTCTTGCCGGCCCACCATGCCAGAATAGGTCCCGCCGTGTGCACGAGGAAATCTCGTGAATCCGAGTGCTTGGCATGCTCGTTTAGGTACGCGGCAAGGACTTCTTCGACAAAGAGCTTGTCCGGGGCAAGCGCACCAGGCGGCCGGTACTTGCTGGCGAAATAGCGGGCGAGGGCTTCTTCAGCTCCGCCAACGTCGTCCGGGCCGCAGCCTGTGCCGACCTCATGCGTTCCGTCTCTGATCGCCCAGACCGCGGG
>DASQFV010000327.1:0-2301 GCA_035632975.1 Nitrospiraceae bacterium | reverse complement strand
AGAACAGCAGGGAGCAGACACTCCGCGATGCCGGCATCATGACCGAGCTGACAGCGGGGATTGCCAATCGCCCTTATTGCGTGATCGATGGCGGCTGGCAAGAGACGGGCGGAGCCGGAGGCGGACCGTGGGATCGTCCTGCCGCAAAATTTGGTGACATGGCCGATCTGGCTCGCAAGATGCGCGACATCGGCGTCAGACCGGGAATCTGGCTCCGGCTCCTCGAGACGAAGGAGTCGCTGCCTGCTACGTGGTTCCGAGCTCCCAGCACAAGGCTACTCGATCCGAGCGTACCTGAGGTGCTCGATCTTGTGAAACGAGCCGTGCATCGGACCGTGAGCGAGTGGGGCTACGATCTGGTCAAACACGACTATTCCTCACGCGACATCTTCGGCACGTGGGGCTTCGAGATGGGGGAGGCGATGTACAGCCCTAAAGCTCCGTCCTTTCAAGACCGGTCACGAACGACTGCCGAGATCGTGCTCGACTTCTATCGCGCTATTCGCGCCGGGGCCGGGCGTGCAGTCATCGTCGGCTGCAACACCTTGTCGCACCTCTCCGCCGGCCTCGTAGAGCTACAACGAACGGGCGATGACACGAGCGGGAACGACTGGGCGCGGACGCGCAAGATGGGGGTGAACACTCTTGCCTTCAGGATGCCCCAACATAAGACTTTCTACGACGCCGACACTGACTGCGCACCGATTACTGACAAGGTGCCCTGGCATTTGAGCCGCCAATTCCTCGACCTCGTGTCCCGTAGTGGAACTCCTCTCTTTGTCTCGCTTCAAGCGGACCTGGTTACTGGCAAGGTGCGCGAGGAGCTGCGCACCGCCGTCCGCCGCGCCTCGCAACCGCAACCAGCGGGCGAGCCGCTTGACTGGATCGAGACTCTCACACCGCGCCGCTGGAGATTTGGGAAGGAAACGGTCCTGTATAACTGGGAAGCATAGGTCGAGTTTTACAAGAATTGAGGATGTTGGTAGGCGCCGGCGGATTTGAACCGCCGTCCAATACAGAGTCGGAGGGGGTGCTCTGCCTCAAGCGACCGGCCTGCTGTTTACCAGCCTTGGGATCTGGATGTTCGTAAGTTGAGAGATCGGTTGGTTCACGGTGAACGGTTGTCAATTGATCGAGAGGCAGCGGAAAAAGCGCATCAAGCTGTTTATCAAGCGGTAAGGTGGGTGCATGATATTGTGTTTTCCCTTTCATGTCTTCACGTGATCGGCAAACATAATGCGGCGGCCCGCTTCAATCGCCTGGTTCGCAAGACAGACACTCACGCCCGATCCCCAGCCCACACGCTCGTCGGCAAAGGGTCGCACATTGTTGCGCACACTCTCGATGAACGACTTGCACGCGAGAAGATTGGGATTGCCTGCTGTTCCCTCAGGAACTTTGACGGGGCTACCAGCGCCGCGATACGGCATCTCGCCTTTGGTGCTGTAGGTTGCTCCGGTGGACACACCTCGCTCCGTTACTTCGGAAACAGGCGAGCTGGCCCGCTTCGGTTCGTAGTAGAAGATCGCGTCTTCCATCGTTACTTCGACACTGCCTTCTTTGCCATAAATCCAGGCTGCCGCTCCGGCCTTGGCGTTATCGGTCAGCGAGCTAAAGGCAAAGCTGCGCCCCCCAGGATAGCGAAAGATGACTTGCACATTGTCATCCGTTTCACGTCCGTCGTGGTACGTATCTATGCCGCCGCTGCCGGTTACCGATTCAGGCATCGCCCCGAAGACCCAGTTAGCAAAGTCTATCTGGTGCGAACCAAGCTCTGCCATCAATCCGCCAGAATATTCTTTGTAGAGTCTCCAGTTGATGAGCCTTTCGAATTTCGGATCAGGCACAGGCCGCCGCCAAGTTCCGTTCCGGTGCCAGTAACCGTAAATGTGCGTGACCCGCCCGATCTCTCCTTTGCCAACACGCTGGATTACTTCCTTAAACCAGGGAGCATAGCGGTATTGATGGCCCACTTGAAAGTGTTTGCCGCTCTTCCGCACTGCTGAGACGATCTTGTTGCAATCTCCGAGCGTAAGCCCCAACGATTTTTCGCCATACACATGCCGCCCGCTTTGGAGTGAGGCGATGACATGCTGGGCATGCAGGCTAAGTGGCGTGGCGACGACTATGGCATCCAGGTCGCGCGCTTCAAACAAGCGACGATGATCCCGGTAGATAGGCATCTCTTCGCCGGTGATTTTTCGCGCGGCTGCGAAACGCGGCTCGTAGATGTCGCATATTCCGGTAATGCGGACGCCGGGAACGCGCAGGAAATAACGCATCAACTCCTGCCCGCGGCTG
>DASQFV010000326.1:0-3637 GCA_035632975.1 Nitrospiraceae bacterium | reverse complement strand
TGGCGGTGCGCCTGCGTGGCGAACTGCAATGTGTGGCTGTAGCCGGGAGATTGTCGTCAGAGCCTCCGGGCCTTCCCGTACAACCCACGACTATCTATGACCTCGCCTCTCTCACGAAACCGCTGGCGACGGTTACATCAGTATTGCTTCTGATTCAACGCGGCAAGGTTGAGCTTGGGGATCGCGTGCAAGAGTTATTAGCCGAGCTTGAAGGGGCGCCGATCGGTCAGGCAACGGTGCGAGAGCTCTTGACCCATCGCTCGGGCTTGCCCGGGTGGCGACCGTTATACGAGCGGCTTGACGCAAGAGGTATTGCCCCGGGGCTCTCCGAGGGGAATCATCCCGTCAAACAACATGTATTGAAGATGATTCGTGACGAACCGTTAATTTATGCAGGCGGAGAGCGAAGTGTCTATAGCGACCTTGGATTCATGTTGCTAGGATTTCTGGTGGAGCGTCTCAGTGGAATGGCGCTGGATCTCTGGTGCGAAGAGGCCATCGTCCGACCGCTACGGGCCGACCCACTGATGTTTTGCCCTACGACAGGGCGAGCGCACCTCGATGTTGTACGCCCAATGGTTGATGTATCACGCATAGCCCCGACCGAACAGGACGGATGGCGCAATCGATTCTTATGTGGGGAGGTGCACGACGAGAATGCCGCGGCGATGGGTGGCGTCGCGGGCCATGCAGGGTTATTCGGGACTGCCGAATCGGTGCTGGCTGTTTCCGGCGCCTGGCTCCGCGGCTATCATGGAAGAGAGTCGATTCTGGACGGGGAACTTGTCAGGCAGTTTACGACCCGCCAGGAATCTGCCGTTCGATCGAGTTGGGCGTTGGGATGGGACACTCCGTCGGCGTCGTCCTCATCGGGGTCCCATTTTTCCGAGCGGTCGTTCGGGCATCTTGGCTACACTGGGACGTCGCTGTGGATTGATCCATTGTGCGAATTGGAGGTGGTGCTGTTATCCAACCGGGTTCATCCGAGCCGGAGGAACGAGAAGATTAAGGTCTTCCGCCCGTGTATTCACGACCTGGTATATCGGGAGTTTGTGTCTGCGTGATAGTCGGGGCTACGCTGGGTCCTGGTAATCGACCCAGGTTTCTTTTTCGGCGAGATACTTCGTGCCTTTGAAATTGGTGCGGGTTCTCATTCTGCAAAAGCCGAAGCCCTGCATCGCTTCGATGAGTTCTTGTACCGCAGCGGCTATGGTCGGATGCGAGTGCCCTTCGACAATCAGGGCTTCATACATGACCTTGGCGGCGTAGCCTGAGGGTGTTCGATTGACGAGGACTGTGCGATTGAAATACCGATCGCTCGGGTCGACTCCTTCAACCTGGTGCTTTTCAATCAGTCCTTCTTTTTTGAAGAACAGCGGAAGCGAACTCATTACGACCTCCATGACACTCAAATGGAACGGCCCATGGCCCGATTATAGGGAGGGGCCGTGCCGACTGCAAGCCGTTGACAACCGCGTAACGCCCACCTATCATTTCCTCCCGCTGTCGCAGCCCGTTGTGTTCCTGAAGATATGAATATCCCCAACAGCTTGACCATCCTCCGTATCCTCCTGATTCCCTGCTACATTGGGTTGCTTATCTACGGCAGATTTACTCTCGCACTCATCGTGCTTATCGTGGCCGGACTCACTGATGCGCTCGATGGGGCGATCGCCCGCGTGAAGAATCAGTATACTCGGCTCGGGGCCGTGTTGGACCCTCTGGCCGATAAGCTGCTCCTCACCTCCGGGTTCATCACGCTCTCGATGATTCATTTGATTCCGTCGTGGGTCACCATCCTAGTGGTCAGTCGCGACTTAATACTGATGTTGGGAACGGCGGTGGCGCACTTCACAGATTCTCGCGTGGATATTACCCCCACCTTCTTGGGTAAGGGCACCACGTTTCTCCAGCTGGCCTATGTCGTGTTGGTGATATTTCTGAGTTCCCGTCAAATCGATCTCACCGTCTTGCTGCCTCTCTTGTTCGGCATGGTCTCCTTCACGCTATTGTCTGGGCTGCACTACCTCTACCGAGGCTATCGGCACACGAGTGCGATCAGCAGCTAACCCGCATTATTCATGACGGTTCGTCGCGAAATCGCCGAGCTGCGTCGCGAGACCAACGCGCAGGGCACAGGGGACTGGCTCCGCCGTCTACGCGGTGCCTGTCCCGCTGTTCCTCGGACAGGGACAGGCGCCAAAAAGAAGGGCGCCAGTCCCCAACTGCGAATTCGCGATGGTGGCAGAAGCAGTCATGAATAATGCGGGTTAAGGCGCTGTATGGCTTGAGCCTGCACGCCTCGTCGCCTGCGCAGAGATTGTGCATTTGTTTGACAGGTCTGGGGGTGGCCAGTAGACTCGCCTGGTAGGTATTCACCTCAGTCTACAACCGGCCAAGGCGATGGCCACATCGAAGGGTGAGTGTTGCGTATGGCTACATTTGCGTATGTCGGACGAAGCAGATCGGGTGCCGTCAAGAAGGGCGAACTGAGCGCAAAAACCCGAGATGAGGCGGTGGATCAACTCCGCAAGCAAAGTGTCGTCGTTACCAGCCTTGAAGAAAAGAAGAGTGGCGCGGGCGGATTAAAACTGAGTTTTGGGTCTGGTCTTACCGATAAAGACCTTGTTGTATTTACGCGACAATTTGGCACGATGATCAATGCGGGTCTGCCCTTGGTGCAGTGTCTCGAAATCCTCTCGACCCAATCTGAGAATAAAGTGCTGCGAGAAACGATCGGGGAAGTGAAGACTCAGGTGGAAGCAGGTTCGACCTTTTCGGACGCCTTGCGGCGCCATCCTAAAGTCTTCGACGATCTTTACGTCAACTTGGTGCATGCGGGCGAGGTGGGTGGCCTGCTCGATACGATCTTGACGCGTCTCGCCAAATACATCGAGAAAGCGATGAAACTCAAAGGGCAGATCAAGTCTGCCATGGTCTACCCTACCACGATCATGGGAGTTGCCGTTGTTGTTATCACTATTCTCATGCTTTTTGTCATTCCAATCTTTGCAAAGATGTTTCTTGAACTGTCAGGCGGGAAAGTAGCGTTGCCCGGCCCTACGCAATTAGTCATCGACCTCAGTAACTTCTTTATAGCGTACTGGTATGTCATTCTCGGGGGCATTGTAGGGATCCTTGTTGGCATTAAAAAATACTATGGCACCGTTCAAGGGCGGATGGTCATTGATAAGTTGCTTCTCAAGTTACCAGTGGTTGGAGACCTAATCAGAAAAGCCTCGGTTGCCAAGTTTACCCGGACGCTCGGGACTTTGCTCGCTAGCGGGGTCCCATTACTCGATGGAATGACCATCTGTGCAAAGACCTCGGGCAATAAGGTTATTGAAGAAACGTTGATCAATGCTCGCACCAGTATCAGTGGCGGAAAGACCATCGCGGATCCCTTGTCAGCAAGCGGGGTCTTTCCGAAGATGGTGACGCATATGATCGCCGTCGGTGAGTCAACTGGCGCGCTGGACGCTATGTTAGGGAAAATTGCCGACTTTTACGAAGACGAAGTTGATCAGGCAGTTGCTTCGTTGACGGCACTGCTTGAGCCAGCGATGATGGTATTCCTGGGGGTTGTGATTGGGTTTATCGTGATTGCGATGTACCTCCCGATCTTCAAAATGGCGTC
>DASQFV010000325.1:0-14939 GCA_035632975.1 Nitrospiraceae bacterium | reverse complement strand
CGAAGCCGATGGTGGTCTTCTTGTTGCTTGGGCGAGACGGGGTGATCAATCGTGATGGCATTGCCAAACAGTGTACGAGACGGTTGAAAAGCCTGTCAATTCTTTCCCATCAGGGGATGGGTCAGCCCGCGGAGCGTTTTGCCGAAGGAGCGGGGACCCACCGTTTATTCTCATCTTCTCTACTTCCCTAGAGGGCAAGGAGGTTGTTCCCCTAACTGCGCGCGTCCAACGAGGGCCTTCTGAGGCCGCGCGTTGCGCGAGCAAGGGGGAGCGCCTTCTTGCCCTCTCCTCCCTCTTATGGCATCATGCCCCCCTCTTGGAGGCGCGCATGGAGCATATGCTCGAATACGCCGGTTGCGTGCATATCTATCTTGGACCGTACCGTGGGAATCCGATCGCCTTGTATTTGAAGCGCACGGAGACCGGGTGCCAGATCGGCCCGAAGGTCTATCCGTGGAATGACGTCGTGGGGAATGGTGAGACGCCGAATAAGGCGGCCGCCGATTTCGAAGAGAAATGGAAAATGAAGGGTCTCTCGGCGGATATGTACTCCGGTCCCTCGTGGGAAGGAGGCATCAAGCCGGAGAAACCTGCTCCTCCGAAGCCGCCCGCTGCTCCCAAACCAGCGGTATCCGATTCTGCATCAGCACCAGCGGGCCAGGCCAGCGTGCCTGCAGCCTCTCAGGTTGCTCCTACTGACACCACACCGGCTCCTGCTCCAGCCCTGGCGGCGCAGCCGGCAGACGAATCGAACTAATTCACTCTTAAAGTAGGCGGTGGGAGAACTATTGTGGCACGCGAGCGCCTTGATGGGCTGCATGCGTGGCACAACAGGAGAACACTCCCGCAGGGTGCTCAAAAAGGCTGCTGGTCTCACCCGCCCGACCCCGGCGCGCCGAGACGCGCCGTTCCGCGGGCAAGGCCGGAGCGAGTGAAGGCCCGAGGAGGTACCGACCGCACTTTGTGTGGGCCGTTCGCATCTAAAATGGATCTTGGTGAACGGAAAAGCCCCTACAGTGCTTCCGACCTCCTAGGAACTCCTCCTCAACGTTGAGGACCTGAACGATGCGAGAACGCCGCTGGCGGACTTTTTCAGCATCCTGCTAGGAACGTTTTGGAAGGTGTTCTTCAGAAGAAGGGCCGGCCAGTTTGCTGTGCTTCAGGCCGTATCCCATGTAGACCACAATGCCGATGGCAGTCCAGACGACGAATCGAATCCAGGTCACCCATGGGAGAAAACTCATTAAGCCGAGGCAGGCCAGCATGCCCAGAATGGGAACGACCGGCATGAACGGAAGCCGGAATGGGCGGAGCTGGTTGGGTTTTGTGTAGCGCAGGATCACGACACCGATACAGACCAGGACAAAGGCAAAGAGAGTGCCGATGTTTGTCATGTCCGCCGCATCGCCGATGGGAATCAGGGCAGCGAGCGTGGCGACGGCGATGCCGGTGAGAATGGTGGCATAATGAGGCGTGCCGTAGCGCGGATGCACGGTTGACAGCCAGGGGTTCAAGAGATGGTCCCGTGACATGGCAAAGAATACCCGGATCTGCCCCAGCATCATCACAACGAGTACGCTGGTAATTCCGGCTACGGCCCCGAACGCCACAATCGCCGCTCCCCACTTGAATCCCACCATGCTCAGCGCTGCGGCCACCGGCGCATGGATGTCGATCTGCGCTGCGGGGACCAAGCCGGTCAGGACAGCGGCCACGGCAATGTAGAGGACGGTGCAGATGCTGAGTGAGGCAATGATCCCGATCGGCAGATCCCGCTGAGGGTTCTTGGCTTCCTCGGCGGTCGTCGAAATGGCGTCGAATCCGATATAGGCGAAGAACACGATCGCTGCTGCGGCGCCGACGCCGGCGAATCCTTGCGGCAGGAAGGGCGTCCAGTTATCGGTATTTATGGCCGGTGTCCCCACGGCAATGAAGAAGAGGATGACTGCGAGCTTCAAGCACACAATGATGCCGGTTGCGCGGGCGCTTTCTTTGATCCCGATGACGAGGATGACAGTGACGAGTAACACGATAATGGCGGCGGGGAAGTTTGCCACGCCCCCGTCGGATCCTCCTGGTGGATGCGTAGCCCAGTGCGGCAATTCAATCCCGGCCAACCTGAGCAGATTGTTGAAATAGCCGGACCACCCGATGGCGACGGCGACACAGGCCACACCGTATTCGAGAATCAAGTTCCAGCCGGTGATCCAGGCCAGGAATTCTCCTAACGTTGCATACGAGTAGGTATAGGCAGAGCCGGCCACGGGAATCATGGTGGAAAACTCTGCATAGCAGAGTGCCGCGAAGGCGCAGGTCAGGCCAGAGAGCACGAAGGACAGAATGATTCCAGGCCCTGCCCCGGGCCGGTGGGCATCGCCGACGATGGCGGTGCCGATTAGAACGAAGATGCCGGTGCCGATGATCGCGCCGATGCCGAGCGCGGTCAAATCCCAGGCCGTGAGGGTCTTTTTCAAACGATGATCGGGATGATCTGCGTCCGCGAGAATTTGCTCAATGGACTTGGTTCGGAAGAGTCGGCTGATCACCGTACCTCCTTAGCCCGCATTATTCATGACGGTTCGTCGCGAAATCGCTGAGCCGCGTCGCGAGACCAGCGCGCGGAGCCCAGGGGACTGTCCCGCTGCTCGTCAGACAGGGACAGGCGCCAAAATGAAGGGTGCCAGTCCCCAACAGTACGGTGAGGGTCCGAGGGACGAGCCCGCTGGCCGAAGGCTCGTCGTAGCAGCGGATCAGCGATTGTAGCAGAAGTGCTCATGAATAATGCGGGTTAGGCCGCGGGGATGGCGGAAGGCGCTGTAGGGTCAATGAGCTTCTGTTCCATATGGGTTCAAGTATAGCAGGCCTTCTCCACAGGATGGCCGAGCGAGACAGACGAGACGTGTTGATCTGGTTCATCTGGTCGATCTCGTTCAACTAAACAAACCAAACAGACCAGTAAACAAGAGAGACCAGCCGGTTCTCGCGTTTCACGCGCTACGGTCTGTGGCGCGGGCGGCGCGCAGAAAGGTCTCGAACAATCGTCTGTGGAGGGGGTGCCGGTCGAAAAGAAATTCCGGGTGCCACTGGATGCCGAGAAAAAATCGGTGGGCCGGAGATTCGATTGCCTCCACGATACCATCGGAGGCCAGGGCGCTGGCGATCAATGATGGCGCGACGGCTTTGACCGATTGATGGTGCGAGCTATTCACTCTCATCGACCGCGATCGTACGATGCGGCGAAGCAGGCTGCCGGGTGTGACTGTGACGGTATGACTGAGATTCGTCGACGGAGTCCGTTGCCGATGTTGGAGCGGTGTTGAGATTTGGGATGAGATATCCTGAAACAGACTGCCGCCGCAGGCGACGTTCATCGTCTGCATGCCTCCGCAGATGGCGAGCAGCGGGACATCTGCCTGTCTCGCCAGGTGGACGATGTCGAGTTCAAAACTCGCGCGACGCTCGCTCACGATTCCAAAGGGATACCGCTGACGTTCGCCATACAATGACGGTGGAAGGTCCGGCCCGCTTCCGGTGAGGAGGAGTCCGTCAAGCTGCTGCAGGAGGCGCCGTCTGGTAGCCCGGTCTGCGAGGAGTGGAAGGACCAGCGGGACGCCGCCGAGTTCTTCGATGGCACGAATGTATCGGGCGCGCAAAAAGTAGGTGGGCTCGCGCCCACCCCATTCCTTCCGATCACCGGCGTTGAAGTCTGGTGTGACGCCGATGATCGGTTTCATCGCCTAGCAGGCTTCGGGAAAATTATTTCGACATGGCAGAACTTCGATAGCTTGCATGTATGGGACAAGAGTAGGACGCTCCTCAGGATGCTCAAGAAGGCCGTCCAGTGATTCGTGAGACGTTAAACGTGAGAGGTGAAAGGTTTCAGAGGAAGCACACTCGGCAAGCCTACGTTTCACGTTTCACGCCTCACGTTTCACGGTTCTTGGGAGCGATGCGAGAACGCCGCAGGAGGACTTTTTCAGCATCCTGCTAGCGGATGGGCTCCGGAGCAGGGGTCGGCGCCGGTGCATCATCCGAATCAGCCACCCCCAAAAAGCGGATGGGCCGATTGCCTTGTAGGTGATCGGGGGTAATGATGTAGGTGCCATAGAGTGTGGTGTCCCACACTTTCTTCGCCGAGCTTTCGTCCAGACCTGAAAATATATAGGTGAGACCTCCGACGATTCCACCCCCGATGGCAAACGCCGCTTTCAGTGGAAAATACAACAGGGTGGAGACGCCGGCAGCGGCAAGCATGCCCGCGCTTGACGCGCTTCCGCCCTCGGTGCTCGCGCTCGATGGGGGGGCCGTGCTTTCTTGACTCCACGCCGCCGGCGCCATTGTGACGGTGCACAGGGTGAGGAGCAGGGAGACTGTCACCAGTTTAAAGCTGGAAGCCTTCCAGGGGCGATTGGATGAAGACGAAAATGTGTACACAGATAATCCTCCTTCTTCGACAGAACGAGCTGAGCGGTAGTGGTTGACTCCAGGACGGTTACCCACGATTCAGTGCTATTGGGGTTATAACAAATTCAACACTGATTGCAAACCCCCTGCCGTGCCCGCGGGGAAGGTCTTATGGAGCGGTCACGTCTCTTAGTACGAGGTCCAGTTCAGAAGTAATGTACGACGTGATGAAGTTCGTCCGTTTATTTACGGTGTCTCTAACCTCAGGGATCCATGTGTCGTCTGCGAGACATTGGTTCTCTTGAGTGATGCCGGATTGCAACGCCAGGTCCAGCTTGCACCAACAGACGGCTTGGATAAACAGCTCATGGGCTCGCTTCTGATGAGAGAGCCGATCCTCATCTGCGAGATCGGCTAGGGCCAGGGTCAACCATCGGGAGAAATCAACGTCAGTGCTGAGCGTATCAATCTGACGCTGGGTGATCACGACGGCGACCTGGATTCCGCCCTTCCAACTCCGTTTCTTGACATTAAATACACAGGAGACAGTGAAGGGTTTCCGCTCCACTGGCTGCGGTCCGACAAACAGGGTCACGCGGAACTGGGAAGGCTCTGGTGCAGGCTCAACTGCCATGGCGTGCATTGTAACATGACCACCGATCTCAACGGCCGTCTCATTGACGGCTTGGGAGCGCGACGATAAGATGCCTTCTACCATGACCACGGCCATATATCAGCGTATCAGTGAGATTCAGCAGGCACTGCGAGATGCCGAGATCGACGGCTGGCTCTTCTATGATTTTCGCGGGAGCGACCCCCTCGCCTATCGTATACTCCAGCTCGATCCTACCCTCCATGTGACAAGGCGATGGTACTACTGGATTCCGGCTCAGGGAGTTCCTGTCAAGCTGCTGCATCGCATCGAGCCGCACGTGCTGGATACATTGCCGGGACAAGCTGACTGCTATGTGTCGTGGGAGCAGCAACGGGAGATCCTTGCGCGCCTGCTCGCTGGTGGCCTCCGTGTCGCCATGCAGTATTCTCCGCTGAACGCGGTTCCCTATGTGTCGCGCGTGGATGCCGGTACGATCGAGTTGATCAGAAGCTACGACGTCGAGGTGGTCAGTTCGGCGGATTTGATTCAGACGTTTGAAGCGCGCTGGACGGACCGTCAACTCGAATCGCATCAGTTTGCCGCGACGGCGCTGCGGCGCATCGTTGATCAGACGTTTAATCATGTGCATGAGGCGATAACGCGAGGGCGGGGTCTCACTGAATATGGGGTGCAGCAGTTTATTCTGGCTCGTATACGCGAGGCCGGGATGGTCACGTCGAGTGCACCGATCGCTGCCGTCAATGCCCACAGCGCTGATCCCCATTATGGTCCGACAGAGACGGGGTCAGCCGAGGTCACCCGCGATGCGTTACTCTTGATCGATCTCTGGGCCAAACGAGCGGAGGCCGGCTCTGTCTACGCCGATATCACCTGGACCGGCTATGTCGGTCAGACCGTCCCGGTGAAAGATCGCGAGATCTTCGACTTGGTTCGGCAGGGTCGGGACGCGGCCTTGACCTTCGTCCAGAAAGAAGTAGCTGCCGGCCATCGCCCATTCGGCTGGGAAGTCGACGATGCCTGCCGGCAGGTCATCCGACGAGGCGGCTATGGCGATCAATTCGTCCATCGCACGGGCCATTCGATCGGTGAAGAAGTTCATGGGAACGGAGCCAACATCGATGGCCTGGAGACGCAGGACACCCGCCGTCTGATGTCGAGGACCTGCTTTTCTATTGAGCCAGGGATTTACTTGCCCGGCGAGTTCGGGATCAGGAGTGAACTGGACGTGTATCTCTCCGACCGTGAGGCCTTGGTATTCGGGCTGCCGTTGCAGAGTGAGATCGTACCGATTTTTTAGCCCCCTCTCCCTTCCTTGACAGTGCCTCCTAATGGCCTATAAAGTTGATTCGGTTCTCAACAAGGCAAGGCCGCCGGCGATTTGTCATAGGGAAAAGGAATCACGCCATGTTTGGTACCATGGGGATCTCGGAACTCATCATTATCCTCGTCATTGTCCTCATTATTTTCGGGGCGGGAAAGCTCCCACAAATCGGTGAAGGAGTCGGCAAAGCGCTCAGAGGGTTCAAGAAAGAAGTCAACGATATTCCCCCGCCGGATGCGGCACCGCCCGAAGCGAATCAACCGGCACCCGCGCAGGTCCAATCAACGTTCCAGGCTGCACCGGCACCGGCGATTACGCCGGGGGAGACTGTTGCCGCTCCGAAGCCCACGGCACCCTATGTGCCTGGGCCGGAATTGACTCCCGGGACCACTGCCGCCCTGATGTACAACATGGCGGCTCCGCCACAGCAGGCTCGGCCAATGACACCAACGGCAGCCCAGTCAGTCTCGGCCCAATCGACGGGGCAGAGCCAGCAGCCTCCCACGATGGAGGAACGCGCGGCTGCTCCCACGCCGATGATGCGGGCGCAGTACCCGCCTCTTCCAGCGGGCGCCCAGGCAAAACCAGTAGTTAAACGCCCGTCTGCCATTGTCAACAAGGATGCCGTGGCCCGCGTGCAGGCGCAGCAGGCGGCGATGAAGGCGCAGGCCGCGCAGCCGGCCGGCATTTCCCCAAGGGATATGCAGAGCCTGGGAGAAGGACTTGGAGATGCGTTGCGGACGTTCAAGCAGGCCGTTGCCGATGTCCGCAATTCGGTCGATCCTGAGATGCGGACAATCCAAGCCGAGATGGATTCTGCCCAGAAGGAATTCCAGCAATCCATCGAAGCGGCCAAAGAATTTCCTGCCCTGCACGAAGAGCCTCCTAAACAAGCGTGAGTAGGGGTACGGTCTTCATCAGCCTGTCTGATGCTTGCCCCCTGCTCCGTCGCACCTCCTCTCTCACCATCGCGTATTCAGTCGTCCTGGCAGTCCTCTGTCTCGCCGGTTGTGTCCAGGATTCTCCGCCTTCATCGAGGGAGCGCACGGTCTCGCTATTGCTGGAGTTGCTCCGCGATGAGGTGCCAGAGGTGCGGCGGACGGCTGCAGAATCTCTGGGCAAGATCGGCGACCCACGAGCCGCGGACGCCATTCTCCCCCTCCAGCACGATCCGGCAGCAATTGTCCGCGAAGCCTCGGTGCTGGCCATGGGACGCTTGAAACCCGCAGCCACTGATGGAGTGGTTGTCCTGTTGACGCAGGCACTGGAGGACCCTGTCGAATCGGTCCGGCAGGCGGCGGTTATGGCGATCGGCGAGATCGAGCCAGGCTCTCGATTGCTGCAGCCCGTCGTAGGGTTACTGCGATCTTCGGATGCAACGATTAGGAAAGCGGCGGTGCGGGCATTGCTACAAATCGACTCAAGCGAATCGGTTCCCGCGCTCGTCGCGGCAGGACCTGACTCCGATGCGGAGGTTCGTCAGGGGATTGTGGCAGCGGTGGGTGAATGGGGAGGGTCGGCGGTCTCCCCTTGGCTCAGAGAACGTTTGGCCCATGATCTCTCGCCTGGGGTGCGAGCAGAAGCGGCCTATCGTCTGGGAATGCTCAGCGATTCTGATACAAGGGCGGCGCTCAACACGACGATCGCGAAGGATCCAGACAGTGGGGTGCGTCGCTGGGCGAACCGAGGAAATTAGGTCGCGAGGCGGGAACGATTCAACGCATCGACGAGCTCGACAAGCTCTTTGCGGGCCTTTTCATCGATGTTGGTAAATTGGATGCCCATCCCGGGGAAGAGCAGATGCCGTTCAGGCTTTTTGCGGATCCAGGCGACTTTCGCTGTGGCCTGGTATTTGTCCCAAGGACGATCGGGCAGTGCAAACTCGACGGAAAGCTCGGTCCCAGGAGCCAGCGGGGTGCTGCTTTCGATGAACAACCCGCCTGCACCGATGCCGCCGGTTAAGCTGTCGAACTGTTTGCCTTCCGTGGTCGTGTAGCGAACTTTCACGGCGAGCGGGGCTCTCGGATGAGAGCGTGCATGGGCGAATCGCACGTCATCGTCGCCGGCAAGAATTTGTTCAATGATCGTTCCCCACGGCAGGGCGCCGAGCAGTTCTCCCGTGGCACTATGAAGCATGACCACTTCCCGGTCGACATTCATCTCAAGGACTTTGCCCTCATGCGCTACCGCCGTGATCACCGTAAACTTCATGGTCAGGTCCTTCTGTTGAACGCCGGACGATTCGGTCGCAGATGCACAGTCGCTAGCCTGGCTGCCCGACGGGCTGGAGCGATTTCACCAGTTCGAGCACGCGGTTACGGATATCGGGGTTAATCTCCGTAAAGCGCACCCCCATGCCAGGGCTAAACGTATATTGGTCTGCTTTAGGGCATACCCACGCGACGAGACCCTTCGCCGGCAACCATTCTGACGGCTGCTCTGGCAGCGAAAATTCAAGGGCCAGCTTGGTGCCGACCGGTAGAGTGTTCAGGCTTTCGATAAAGAGTCCGCCTCCACCGATGCCGCCTGCGCGACTTTCAAACTGCTGACCTTCCGGGGTTGTGTATTTGACACGGAAGGTGAGTGAAACGCGCGGCTCATTCCTGGTTTCGCGGCTCGTCTGGGGTTTACGATAGGCCAGAATTTGGTCAATGACGAAGTCCCAGGATAGGCTGCCCAGGGGTTCGCCGTTGATCCCCAGAAGGGTGATCACTTCACGGGCTGCGTCAAGGTCGAGGGCTTTCCCTTTGTGTCGAAGACTTGAAGACACGGGATATTTCACACGTCCTCCACGTTCAGACTGCAAGGCAAGTATAGCGCAGCATTTCATTTTGTCGAGGAAAAGCGTAGAGTTATGAGCGTCGCCACCGATTAGGATTAGGAAGAAGGAGTAGAGAGTATTCGAGAAGGGACGTGTGAAGGCATAACCAGGCCCGGAGGATTCTGAGTAGACGTTCTGTGCGGCGGGGGAAAAACTCCACAATTTTAACAACTTAGGCGGTCTTCACATCCTTGTCTTGCTCGAAGATTCGGATGGGAGCGTACTTGCCGAGGATGGCATCCTCGGTGATGAGGACTTCCTTAATCTGCTTTTGAGAAGGGGCATCATACATCACGTCCAGCATTACGTCTTCCAATATGGCGCGCAATCCTCGAGCGCCGGTTTTTTGGAGAAACGCTTTCCGTGCAATCGCCCCGAGCGCGCCTTCTGTGAACTTGAGCTTCACCTTCTCAAAGGAAAGCAATTTCTCATACTGCTTCGTGAGCGCGTTTCTCGGCTCGGTCAAGATTCGAATGAGGGCGCGTTCATCTAGTTCATCCAAGGTGGCTACGACCGGCAGCCGACCGACGAACTCTGGAATCAAGCCGTACTTGAGGAAGTCTTCCGGCTGAACTTTCGCGAACAGTTCACCAAGTCGTACCTCGCTCCGTCCGCGAACTTCGGCTCCAAATCCCATCGCCTTCTGATTCAGGCGCTGCTCGATAATTTGTTCGAGCCCGACGAACGCTCCGCCGCAGATGAACAGGATATTGCTCGTATTGACCTGAATAAACTCTTGGTGCGGATGCTTGCGCCCGCCTTGAGGCGGCACGTTGGCGACGGTCCCCTCGATGAGCTTGAGCAGCGCCTGTTGCACCCCTTCGCCCGAGACATCGCGGGTGATGGATGGGCTGTCGCTCTTGCGGCTGATCTTGTCGATTTCATCGATGTAGACGATGCCCCGCTCGGCCCGTTCCACATCGTAGTCCGCCGCTTGCAGGAGCTTGAGGATGATGTTTTCTACGTCTTCGCCGACATACCCTGCCTCTGTGAGTGTGGTTGCATCGGCCAGCGTGAAGGGGACGTCCAAGTACTTCGCGAGGGTCTGGGCCAACAACGTTTTCCCTGTGCCTGTGGGCCCCAGCATGAGGATGTTGCCCTTCTGGAGTTGCACGTCGTCAACGTCTTTATCCTTGGCCGAGATTCGCTTGTAGTGGTTATGAACGGCCACCGCGAGAATTTTTTTGGCCCGCTCCTGTCCCACGACGTATTGATCCAAGTGGTGTTTGATTTCCACCGGCTTTTTGAGTTTTGACGAAATCTCTTCTTTGGCTTCTTCCCAATCCTCGGCAATGATGTCGTTACAGAGGTTGACGCATTCGTCGCAGATGTAGACGGTGGGCCCGGCAATCAATTTGCGGACTTCGTCGCGGCTCTTTCCACAGAACGAACAGCGGAGATGTCGATCCATCTTATCCGGCTTCGCCATGCGCCCTCCCTGTTACTTGTCCTTGGTCGCGTCTTTTCCTGCGTCGCCACCGACGGCCTTGAGGAGCTTCGGTGGCCGCGTGATGACTTCGTCGATGAGACCGTACCGCTTGGCTTCTTCTGCCGACATGAAGTAGTCCCGTTCGGTGTCCTGGGAGATCCTTTCCAGCGGCTGGCCGGTATGTTTGGCCATGATCTCATTGAGTCGTTCGCGGATTTTCAAGATCTCTCTGGCATGAATGTCGATTTCCGTGGCCTGCCCCTGAAACCCGCCCATGGGCTGGTGAATCATGACTCTCGCATTCGGCAGGGCGAATCGCTTGCTTTTGGTTCCAGCGGTAAGCAAAAAAGCCCCCATGCTGGCGGCCTGGCCGAGGCAGATGGTGTTGATCGGGGGTTTCACATACTGCATGGTGTCATAAATGCCCAATCCCGCCGTGACGCTTCCCCCGGGGGTGTTGATGTAGAGATTGATGTCCTTTTCAGGGTCCTCTGCTTCGAGGAACAAGAGCTGGGCAATAATCAAGTTGGCAAAGATGTCGTCGATTGGCGCACCGAGGAAGATGATCCGGTCTTTCAGGAGCCGAGAATAAATGTCGTAGGCGCGTTCGCCTCGGTTAGTGGTCTCAATAACAATGGGAACTAGCATGCACGTCGTTCCTTTCCGTTTACAGCCTCTTGAAGGAGCGAGGCAAGGTTGCCTGCACCGCTCGGCACTATCCCTGAATCACCGCATTGCGGTATACGAAATCCAAGGCTTTATCCGACAAAATCCTGGTGCGTAACTCATCGATGGACTCTTGTCCTCCGGCTTTGACCATCTTGACGAGATCGGCCGCCGGCACTTTGAGTTCCGACGCCAGCCGTATAATTTCGGCGTTGAAATCGTCCTGCGTGACCGTCAGCCCTTCTTTCTCCGCGATCGCTTCTAACACGAGGCCGAGCTTTACGCGGCGTGCTGCTTCGTTCCGATGCTCCTGGCGAAGGCTTGTGAGATTCTCCGTGCCGGGCGCCTCCTGGGGGCCGGTCTTTCGCTGTTGCTGCTGCACCTGCTGGCGGATGATGGCTTCCAGCTCACGCACCACCAGGGTTTCTGGGAGGTCGAAGTGGTGAGTCTCCACGAGCCGTTTGATAATCGTATCCTTATGGGTGTCTTCGATCTCTCGCTTCAGCGCCTGTTCCATCCCGCCCCTCAGTTTGTCTTTGATTTCCTGGAGCGAGTTGTAGGGGCCACAGTCTTTCGCAAATTCATCGTCGAGGGCCGGCAGCTTCTTTTCCTTGACGGATCTGATCGTCAGCGTAAACACGACCGTCTTGCCGGCAACGCGAGGATCGGGATGGCTGGCTGGATACGGCTGGGAAATTTCGAGCTCGTCACCCTCTTTCTTTCCCCCGACATGCGAATCAATTTCCAAACCCAAGACGGACGCGTGTGATCCGACCTTATGCAGTTGACCCTCCTTCTTCGTTCCTTCCAGCGGTGCTCCATCGAGAGCGCCTTGCATATCCAGCACGATATAGTCTCCTGCCACGATGGTATGGCCGGCCGGCGCGGCTTCCAGGCGTGCCTGTTGTTCGCGCAGGACCTCAAGTCCTCGGTCGAGCTGTTCGTCGGTGACGGTGCGTTTGTCGGGCTTGAGCGAGATCGGACTCGGTGCTTTATAGTCCCGCAACTCGATTGTCGGCTTGATCTCGACGGTCGCAGTAAATGTAAAGGGTTCGTCCTTCTTAATCTTGACCCGGTCCAGCGGGGGAATTTCGACGAGGACCGGCACAATCCCCGCTTGGCGGACGGCCTTGTCGTAGAAGTCCGGCACGAGGCTTCGGATCACGTCCTCTTCCACGGTTTTGGCATAGCGTTTTTCCAGCAAGGCCAAGGGTGCCTTGCCAGGGCGAAATCCTGGGATGTTGACCTGGCGGTTCAGTTCGACGTAGGCTCGGGCAAACCGTTGAGTGACCTCATCAGCCGGCACCTCAATTTTGAGAGCGCGTTTCATCGGTCCTAGTTCAGTCACTTCCATTTTCATAGCTGGCGTGTGCCTTTTTCTTTATAAGAAGCCTTGCGCGGGCTTGCCGAGCGGTTACCGGCTGCCTGGTCGTGGTCTGGTGCGAGAGGGGGGACTTGAACCCCCACGGTTACCCACGAGATCCTAAGTCTCGCGCGTCTGCCAGTTCCGCCACTCTCGCATGGTGGGGTCTGCAGGAGCCGACTCCAGGATGATGAACACACACCCAAAACTACACGTTCCTGCGGGTATTTTGTACCGTTGGAAGTAGCCCACTGTCAACCCATACTCCTGCGGGGTGGAAGGGTGTTCGCCCCAGCCTTCAATGACGGGTATAATCAGGTCGCATACGTAATTCATCGTCAACATACCCGGCAAGAGGTGCACGATGCGCGTTGCGCTACTGCTCTCAACTCTGGCTTTCATGGTTGTGGCACTTCCCTCTCCTCCCTCATGGGCCTACCGGGACTATTTCACGCCGGAGCAGAAAGCGCTGCTGGATAAGATTCAAACCGTGCGCATCGAGGCGATTGCACTCACAGACAAGGGAGCCGTTGATGCTGCGCCGATTGCCGAGCTTGTAGCCCGCCGGATCGGTGAATTGGGATACACGGTTGTGCGCGAAGCCGGTCAACCGCATGACGCGGTGTTCAAAGTAAAATGCGAACAGCGAAAAACATGGGAAGGCACGACTACTACTGGTGGGGATGCGGATTTGCCCGATGCCCCGTCTCGGTTGTGGAAAGGCCCCGCCTGCCAGATGACCTATCTCCTCGGTGATATAAAGGTCAAATGGCAGAAAGAGGTCCGAACCGAGTTTGAAGATGCGGGACAAGCCGCGCAATCGGCCAACGCGGGAGATCCGGGAACCTATGCCTTGGGCAAATTGAGAGATGTACTCGAGACATATGAGTTTCCCTTGTTGCTGGCCGCTGAATGGGGTCAGCCGGATCGCCTTCTAAAGTTGCTCGATCGATCCGATACGCCGCAGGCCAGAAGGCTCAAAATTATTTCTCTCTTAGGCGAGATGCAAGCCGACGAGGCCCTGCCGAAGCTGAAAGAGGTGCTTAAGGATCGTGACCTGGCGAAGCAATCGATTGGGGCGATGGGCAATCTCGGCAAGGAGGGCATTCCGCTACTTGTCGACATCATGAACACGTCTCCGCAGATTGAATTGCAGGCGGCGGCGGCCAAGGGATTAGGACAATTGGGCGGGACGCATGGCGATGCGTCCGTCGTGCTGCCGTTGCTCGCCAAGCTGGTGGATCCCAAGACAGACTGGTCCGTGCTCACGGAAGTGGCCTGGTCGCTGGGCAAGATTCCGGATAAACGATCGATCCAGCCGCTCTACGATCTCGACAAGAAACTACAAGCCATGCGCGATCCGGAGAACGTACCATTGAAGAAACTCAAAGAGGCGGTGTTCTGGGCGATCAAACAGTGTGATACCTGGGATCAGTTCAGCTGATCCTTGATTGACAATCCTCCTTCGCTCGATCCCTATCGTGCGCCAGGCCCTCAACCCTGGCTTGGAGCACAGGGATGAACGAATCATCTCCTTCATCTGCCCCCAAATGTGCCGCAGATGTTGTGGTATTCATGTATTTCTTCACAGCAGATGGCATTCCAGTCGATGGCTGAGGCATTGCCGGCCACCGCGAGCAGGCTGATCGCGAGGACGGCTATCGTGGTCGTCTTCAGGCGGGTCTCCTTGTGCGTTTGAAACGGGGGTCTTGATACAACGGGATCGTGGATCAATGCCGCCCCTTGAGGGCATCGCGAATTTCCATCAAGAGTTTCTCTTCGTTCGTTGGTCCAGGGGGCGGTGCAGGGGGCGCTTCTTTCCTGAAGCGATTCACTTGCTTCACCAGCATGAAGATCACGAACGCAATGATGATGAAGTCAAACACGCTTTGCAGAAATACCCCGTAGTTGAGCGTCGGGGCTCCCGCGGCTTTCGCGGCCGCAAGAGACGGCTGTGGCGTCCTTGACAGATTGATGAAGAGGCTCGAGAAATCGACTTTGCCCATCAGCAAGCCGATGGGCGGCATCAGCACGTCGCTGACCAGCGAGGAGACGATTTTCCCGAAGGCTCCGCCGATGATGACACCGATAGCCATATCAAGGACATTGCCTCTCATGGCAAAATCTCTAAATTCTTTGAGCATAAATCTTCCTCCTAGCCAGAGGATATTAGGTGAACTGCGTGTCTATCGTGTCCGGGTCGTGTCGAAGTTGTACCCAAGGGTGACGAGGTACATGTTGTCGGTAGTACCGGTCCCCGCCGCCGGTTGATTATTATATCGCGTGGTGACCTGGAGACCGGTCACGAAGCCATCGAGA
>DASQFV010000324.1:0-8807 GCA_035632975.1 Nitrospiraceae bacterium | reverse complement strand
CAACGGATGACCATGCTCAGTCAGGCTACGGAGAACGGCTACGCCGACGTGTATGACCCGGCCGGCCCCTTCTACTCTAGTCCCGGGTTCTGGTGGAGTCCCTTGGGCTACTATCCAGGATTCTCCGGGTATGGGCCTGGGTATCGATCGGGTTACCCCTATTCTTATCCCTATTATGGTTATTCCTCCGGCAGGTCGTCTCCCAATCCCAGCGGCGGACCAAGCTTCCGTCCTTCGCCTCCAGCGAATGCACCGTCACGAATGTTCAAGCGAAAGAACTAGACGTGGCGAGAGGCCCATCGGCGGCTGTTTATTGACACTTTCTCAAGGCCTGTGTTAGCTTCACCCCTTCGCGCTGGCTGAATCCAGCGTGCCTACACCTTGCTCCGGGCTGGTCCCGGGGCCTTTGTCCAGGAGGATTGCTGCATGGAGCTCTACGAGTCTCTGTTCATTATTCGTGCGTCTGTCTCCGACCAGGAGACCGCTGCCTTGATCGAAAAGATGAAGGCTGTGGCAGAGAAGACTGGGGCGCAGTTCATTAAATCAGAAAACTGGGGTAAGAAGAAGCTCGCCTACGAGGTGAAGCGGGAGCGGAAGGGGACGTACGCCTACTTCTACTTCAGGGCGCCCAACATCACGGTTGGTGAATTAGAGCGGTCCTACCGGCTGGAAGATTCCATCATCAAGTTTTTGACCGTCCACCACAAAAAAGAACTGGTGCCGGCACGGCCACACGAGACGTCATCGGAGGAGTTTGCTGGTGGCCGGGTTTAATAAAGTTATTCTCATCGGGAATCTCACGCGAAATCCTGAGCTGCGGTACACGCCGAACGGGACGCCGGTGGCCAGTTTGGGCCTCGCGGTCAGCCGGCGGTATAAGCAGGGCGATGAATTGAAAGAAGAAGTCTGTTTTGTCGATATTGTCGTCTTCGGCAAGCAGGCCGAACATTGCGGGCAGTATCTTAGCAAGGGGAGTGGGATCATCGTCGATGGGCGGCTGCAGCAACGCCGGTGGGAAACGGAAGACGGCCAAAAGCGCAGCAAGCATGAGGTGGTGGCTCAAACGGTGACATTTATGCCGAAACGCCAGGATAGCGGTGGTGGTGGCGGGACTGAGGCACCGGCGCATGATGATCCTGGGTACGAACACGACGAGCACGTCTAACAGGATGCAGAAAAACTGTTGTGGCACGCGAGAACTTCGACGGTCCAAACATGTGGCGCAACGGGAGAACATCACGCGGGATGCTCAAAAAGACTAGCCTTCTTACCCGCCCAGCCCTGGCGCGCCAAGACGTGCCTTGTCCCAAGCAAGGCCGCAGCGAGCGAAGAGGCGAGGAGATACACACCGCACTTCGTGTGGGCCGTTCGCCCTTGTAATGGGTTTTGGCGAACGGAAAAGCCCCTCAGTGATTCCGACTTCCGAGACTCGTTGAGCCTCTGAACGAAGCGAGAACGAAGCTGGCGGAATTTTTCAGCATCCTGCTAACAAATAGGGAGACAGTTATGGAGCGTGAACAAGGCGGAGACCGAGACGGCGGCGGACGGTTTTTTCAACGCAGACGGCCTTGCAGATTTTGTATTGATAAAGGGTCGATCGATTTCAAAGATGTCGGGTTGCTGAGAAATTTTTTAACTGAGCGGGGTCGGATCGTTCCACGGCGTATCTCCGGCAATTGTATGAGGCACCAGCGCGAATTGACAGCCGCCGTCAAGCGGGCTCGGCACATCGCTCTCATCAGCTTTGCGGAAGAGCGATAACCGGTCACGTTGGGGATGGGAATGCAGGTAGGTGCCGCGATGGAACTGCTCAGGCCGCTGCTGGCTGACATCACTGTCGATGGGCTTTCGCTGGTCGGCGAGGTCACGGCTGAAGAACTCGGCCTCACCGAGGAGGATGCCGTGGTCCTGGGTCCGCTGGCTGTGAGTCTGGACCTGACCAACGTCGAAGGGCTGGTCGCCGTGACCGGTGTACTGGAAGGCACGAGCGTCCGCGAATGTGTGCGGTGCTTGAAGGAGTATGAGGATCCGCTGGCTTTTTCTGTGCGGGCGGCCTTTATCCGGGAGCCCAAGTCGGCGCCGCGTTATCAGAAGCGAGTCGATTCCCGAAAGGCGCGTGCGAAGGGCCTGGAGGCCGAACCAGAAGAGGAGCCGGACGATCAGTATCAATATCAGGGCAACCAGTTGGAACTGGCTTCCATGTTGCGTGAGCACGTGATCCTGTCCGCGCCGATGCAGCCTCTCTGCGGCGACGACTGCTTGGGACTCTGCGCGCGATGTGGGAAAAACTTGAATGAGGGGTCCTGTCAGTGTGCCGCGGAACTACCGATCCCGACATTTCGGGTGGTCCAGGTCACGAACCGCAAGAACGGCGGACCGTCAGCATCATAGCGTGACCGCCTGCTATCGAAAGTGAGAAGGAGTCGCCATGCCAAATCCGAAACATAAACATTCCCGGGAACGACGCGACAAGCGGCGCACGCAAAAGCTGCGCATCACACCGCCGGGCATGTCCGTCTGTCCGCAGTGCCACGAGATCAAGTTGCCGCATTATACCTGCTTGAATTGCGGAACGTATAAAGGCAAGGCGGTCATCCAGGTCGAAGAGTCCTAAGCAGGATAGTGAAAAAGGCCTCCAGCGGCCATGGACCGTGACGCGTGACGCGCGAGACATGCGAGAAAGGCGCGACGTAGACACATTGCGATCCCATCTCGATTGGCCCGTCTCGCTTATCCCGCCCGTCTTGCACGGCTATCCTGCGAGGTCGTGTCCTGTTGTCCCAGCCATGCGAACCATTGGATTTCCGGCGGGCCAGCATCGTTTTTCCGCAGCCTACTAAACTGCTGCCGTATCTATCGTGGTGACGGCTGCTATTCTTTTGTGACCACGTGACACGTCATCATTCGATGAGTACTCAGCCGTGATGAAGATTGCACTTGACGCCATGGGCGGTGACGATGGACCGGCCCCGGCCATTGAGGGCGCCCTCCAGGCTGTCAAGGAATTGGATATCGAGGTCATTCTCGTCGGCGATGAAACTACGCTGAAACAGGAATGTCGCCGCCTCGGTTGCACGGACTCCCGCCTGTCTATTCGGCATGCCTCGCAAGTCGTCGAGATGCACGAGTCGCCGGCTACCGTAGCTCGCAAGAAGCGGGATTCCTCTATCTGGGTTGCCACTGAGTTGGTCAAGCGTGGCGAGGCGAGTGCCGTGGTCAGTCCCGGGAACACCGGCGCCAGCATGGTGGCGTCATTCTTTGTGCTCGGGCTGACGAAGGGCGTCGAGCGCCCGGCGATCGCGACAAGCCTGCCCACTCTGACCGGTACGGCGATCATGTTGGATGTGGGGGCTAATGTGGACTGTACGGCTCAGCATCTGGCCCAATTCGCCATCATGGGGAATGAGTATGGCAAGTATCTCTTTGGGAAGCCCAACCCACGTGTCGGGCTGCTGAGCATCGGGGAAGAAGACAGCAAAGGGAATGAGGTCACGAAGGAGGCGTTCAAGCTCCTCAAAACCAGTCCGCTCAACTTCATCGGCAATATCGAGGGTCGTGATGTGTACAGCGGGAGCGCTGATGTGGTGGTGTGTGATGGCTTCATCGGGAACGTCGCGCTGAAGATTTCCGAGGGAGTGGCCGATACGATCAAGAAATTGTTGTTCAAAGAAATCTCCGGATCCTACTTCGGCCGCTTGGCTTATCCGCTCATTGCCAAGCCGCTGATGAGCTTAAAAAAGAAAATCGATTACGCGGAATTCGGTGGGGCGCCGCTCCTGGGCGTTAACGGCATTACCATGATTTGCCATGGACGTTCGTCTGCCAAGGCGATCAAGAATGCCATTCGCCGGGCGAAGGGGTTGGCAGAGAGTCGCGTCGACGAGCTGATTCGACACGCTATTGAAGCGAGCCTTTCACAAACCAAGCCCACCGAGGATATACCGGCATGAGGGCCCGCATTGTAGGGACCGGATCATATGTGCCCGCCAAGGTGCTGACCAATGCCGATCTCGAACGGATGGTGGCCACCTCGGACGAATGGATTGTCGAACGGACCGGTATCCGCGAGCGACATGTGGCCGGTCCCGGTGAAGCCTGTTCTGATCTGGCGGTGAAGGCAGCAGAGAGGGCCCTGACGGCCGCTGGGGTGAGTGCAGCCGATCTTGACCTGATTCTGTTAGCCACCTGCACCGGTGATTATCCGATTCCTGCCACCGCGTGCCTGATTCAACATCAGCTGGGGGCGACGCGTGCGGCGGCTTGTGATTTGTCGGCCGCCTGTTGCGGGTTCGTCTATGCGTTATCGGTGGCGGATGCCTATGTGAAAACCGGCATGCGCCATGTGTTGATCATCGGGTCGGAAGTGATGTCGGCGATTACCGACTGGACCGATCGCAACACCTGTATTTTGTTCGGCGATGGAGCGGGTGCGGCGGTCATCAGCGCCAGTGAGAACAACCAAGGCATCCTGTCTACGCTTCTTCGTTCCGATGGCGCCCTCTGCGACTTGATTGCGGTGCCAGGGGGAGGATCGCGTCTGCCGCCCTCTGAAAAAGTCGTGGCGGAACGGATGCAGTACATCAAGATGAAGGGGAACGAGACCTTCAAGGTGGCGGTTCGGACCTTGGAAGAAGTCGCACGCGAAACCTTGGCTGCGAATCATCTCCGTGTGGAGGATCTCGATCTCTATGTGCCGCACCAAGCGAATGTGCGTATTCTCAAGGCGGTGGCCGGGCGTCTCGGACTCCCGCCAGAGAAAATGATGCTGAATCTCGATCGGTACGGGAATACGTCAGCGGCCTCAATTCCCATTGCCTTGGATGAAGCCGTACAACAGGGGCGAATCAAAGAAGGCTCGCTCGTCATGCTGGGTGCGTTTGGTGCTGGACTCACGTGGGCATCGGCACTTATCAGGTGGTAGCAGGGCAAGCGATCAGCGTTCTGCTCAAAGGATTGGCTGATGGCTGAGGGCTGACAGCTTCAAACTTACTTTTCCCGTTGACATTCAAAGGAAATTCGACGATATCTAACCTCACGGGAACGGCGCGGCGCGCCCTCTCCAGCTTCGAATATTACGATGACGAGAGTAACCAGTAGTCTCGTACAATCACTCCGGTAGTATGGCGACTCTCCAATCAACAAAGTCATCCAGTATTGGGTTGGTCTTTCCAGGCCAGGGGTCTCAGTCAGTCGGGATGGGAAGAGCGTTGGTGGAGGCCCATCCGAGCATTAGGAGTCTCTACGAAGAGGCATCGTCGGTGTTGAGATATGACATTGCCGCGCTGTGTTTTGAGGGACCAGCGGAACGATTGAACCTCACGGAATATACACAGCCGGCATTGTTGGTGAGCAGCATCGCCGCGCTCCATGCCTTCAAGCCATTGGGCATCACGCCGGTCGCGGTGGCCGGTCATAGCCTGGGTGAATACTCGGCTCTTGTTGCTGCCGGCGGAATGACCTATCGTGAGGCGGTGGCGATCGTGCAGAAGCGAGGCCGCTATATGGCCGAAGCGGTGCCGCCGGGGACTGGGCTCGTCGCCGCGCTGCTCGGTCTCACGGCAGACGTGGTGAGAGAGGTGTGTCGGGACGCCTCATCGTTGGGAGTTGTAGCCGCGGCGAATTTCAATTCGCCTGGTCAGGTTGTCATTGCAGGGGAAAAGGCCGCCGTGGAACGGGCTATTGAACTGGCCAAAGCCAAAGGATGTAAGAAGGCGATTCCCCTTCCCGTGAGTGTGCCGGTGCATACGCCCCTGATGCAGAAGGCGGCCGATCGACTCGCCGAAGATTTGGCGGCGATCACATGGTCCGATCTCAAGATGCCATTGATTAACAATGCCGAAGCCAGGGCGATCACCAAGGCCAGTGACATCCAGTCATCGCTGGTACGACAACTTCCTTCGTCGGTGCTCTGGGAAGATTCGGTGAAGGCCATGGCCGCGATGGGTGTGACGACGTTCGTCGAGGTTGGGCCGGGAACGGTGTTGAGCGGCTTGATTAAACGGATTCTGCCGGACGCGGCGACCCTGAATGTCAATGATCCTCATTCGTTCGAGGCGACCCGCGCTGCGTTCAGCGCGTGAAGGGATGTGAGGAGCGAGCAGATGTCACTCCATGGTAAGGTTGCAATTGTCACAGGGGCGGCGCAAGGGATCGGCAGGGCGATAGCCGAGTCATTGGCTCAAGCCGGGGCTGATATTGTGGTCGCCGACCTTGATCCGAGCCGGTCGAAGGACACGGTTGCGGCCGTGGGGCAATTGGGGCGCAAGACTTTGAATGTCAAAGTCAATGTGGCGGATGCCACTGACACCAAAGCCATGGTCGACCAAGTCCTCAAGGAATGGGGGAAGGTCGATATCCTGGTGAACAATGCCGGGATTACGCGTGACGGGCTGCTGTTGCGGATGAAGGAGGAAGATTGGAATCTAGTGCTGCAAGTAAATTTGAACGGGACGTTCAACTGCACAAAGGCGGTCTTGCTCTCGATGACCAAGCAGCGGTATGGTCGTATTGTCAACATCGCTTCGATAGTCGGAGTGATGGGTAATGTGGGCCAGGCCAATTACGCGGCATCGAAAGCAGCGGTGATCGGGTTGACGAAGACGGTTGCACGGGAATATGCGAGTCGCTCAGTCACGGTGAACGCGGTCGCGCCTGGATTTATCGATACGGCCATGACGCAGGGGCTATCGACGGAGGTGAAAGACACGCTCCAGAAGCAAATCCCATTGGGACGGTTGGGTACCGCGGCTGATGTTGCGGCGGCGGTTCGTTTTCTCGTGTCGGATGAGGCGGCCTATATCACCGGGCACGTGTTGCACGTGAATGGGGGAATGTTGATGTCGTGACGACTGGCGGCCAGAATTTTGTAAGATGCTGCGGTGGCAGGCTCGCAGCGACAAGGAGGGTCTAGGATGGGGAAGGAGGCGGGAAAATCAATGGGTACTGTGGATGAACGGGTAAAAAAAATTATCGGTGAGCAACTCGGAGTCGAAGAGGATGAGGTCACGCCCGAAGCCAGCTTCGTGGAAGATCTCGGCGCCGACTCGCTCGATACGGTTGAGCTTGTGATGGCCCTCGAAGAAGAATTCGGTATCGAGATTCCCGACGAAGATGCAGAGAAGATTCTGACGGTCGGGAAAGCGTTGGACTACATCAAGGAAAAGGCCTAGCGGTCGTAAGACGGGATGAGTCCTCGTTCGACCAGGCGGATCGTGGTGACCGGTCTGGGGCTGATCACGCCTCTGGGAACGGGTGTCGAAAAGACCTGGAAGGCCATCTGCGCCGGTGAATCCGGCATCGGTCGAATCACGAAATTCGATCCCGCAACCTATGATGCCCAAATTGCCGGCGAAGTGAAAGACTTCGATCCAGCCGAGTTCATCGAGAAAAAAGAAATCAAAAAGATGGATACGTTCATCCATTATGCCGTGGGCGCTGCCCAGCTGGCGGTGGATGATGCGGGGTTTACCGTGGCGCCGGAAGAGGCCACGAAAGTCGGTGTGTATATCGGATCGGGCATCGGGGGGCTTGGCTCAATTGAGCACTACCACAAGATTCTGCAGGAAAAAGGCCCCGGGCGTGTCTCGCCGTTTTTCATTCCGATGACCATCATCAACCTTGCTTCCGGGCAGGTGGCGATCAGACTGGGCGCCAAGGGGCCGAACTCCTGTGCGGTGACGGCTTGTGCGACGGGCAATCACTGTATCGGCGACGCGTACCGGCTGATTCAGGCGGGCGATGCCGATGTCATGATCGCGGGCGGGGCGGAAGCCGCCATTACGCCGTTGGGGGTTGCAGGGTTTGCGGCGTCGAAAGCCTTGTCGTTTCGAAACGATGATCCGACGAAAGCGAGCCGGCCGTTCGACAAGGACCGCGACGGATTTGTGCTCGGCGAAGGCGCTGGAGTCGTGGTCTTGGAGGAACTGGAGCATGCGCGTCGGCGTGGCGTTCGGATCTATGCCGAATTGATCGGCTACGGCCTGAACAGCGACGCCTACCATATTACTGCCCCGTCTGAAGAGGGAGAAGGCGCAGTCCGGTGCATGGAGCTGGCGCTTCAGGATGCCGGTATCGGCAAGGACCAGGTCGGGTACATCAACGCGCATGGTACCTCGACGATGGCGGATGCGATTGAGACCAAGGCCATCAAGCAGGTGTTCGGTGAGCAGGCCTACCGGATCCCGGTGAGTTCTACCAAGTCGATGACCGGCCACTTACTCGGGGCAGCCGGCGGAATTGAAGCGGTGTTTAGTGTGCTGGCGCTTCACCACGGGATACTTCCTCCGACGATCAACCTGGATCACCCGGATCCTGTCTGCGATCTGGACTATATTCCGCACAGAGCCCGACCGGCTATGGTGACGGCGGCGCTGTCGAATTCTTTTGGATTCGGCGGGGTCAATGCGTGTCTGCTCTTTAGAAAGCCCGAGGCTTAGCCCGCATTATTCATGAGCGCTTCTGCTGCAATCGCCGATCCCCTCTACGACGAGCCTCCGGCCAGCGGGCTCGCCTCTCAGAACAGCGGGACAGGCACCGCCGCAGACGGCGGAGCCAGTCCCCTGGGCTCTGCGCCCTGGTTTCGCGACGCAGTTCAGCGATTTCACGACGAACCGTCATAAATAATGCGGGCCAATAGGCCTGTGCGAGGGATGTACCGGCCACTATGACTTCGGCTTCATCTGCCGACTCGCTTCAAACTTCGTTGGGCTATCGATTCAAGGCCCTTGCCTTGCTTGAGGAAGCCTTGACTCACTCCTCTCTCGTCAACGAACAGAAAACGGCTGCACCTCAACATAACGAGCGGCTCG
>DASQFV010000323.1:0-4864 GCA_035632975.1 Nitrospiraceae bacterium | reverse complement strand
CGTCGGCCAACCGCGCTTCCGGCCATCGATTGACCAGGTCAGCTGCAGTCCCACTCATCGATTGATCCATACGCATGTCCAACGGACCATCCCCTTGAAAGCTAAAGCCGCGAGCAGGTTCTTCCAACTGTGGGGACGAGACTCCAAGATCAAACAGAATTCCATCGACCTGGCCAATGCCACTGGCAGCAAGATGCTGTTTCAAATCCATAAAGTGACCATGGATAAGGACTACGCGGTCGCCAAATTGTGCGAGCCTTTCTCGACTGGCTGTAATGGCCATCGCATCGCGGTCAAGCCCTATAAGCTTGCTGGCAGGACCACTTGCCTTAAGAAGTTTTTCAGCATGCCCACTGTACCCCACCGTACAGTCAAGATAGGTTCGGCTATCTTTTCGAACGAGCCAAAACAGCACTTCTTCTGACATGACTGGGATATGTGGAGAAACATTCATAAGTCATAAATAACCAAACTCACCCACTTTCTCCCACTACGGCGCGCAGTATACACTCACTCAAAGACTTGTCAATAGAAAATTCATGGACTTATGAAGCTTGGAAGGTTTCTGTTTGAGCCTTGTCCCGTTGACAAAGTGTCTATCATTTGGGGGGCTGTCCTACGGCATACAAAGATATCCAAGAGAGGGTATAGTGAGCACATACCATCCCCAAGATATGGGATGGAAGGGGGGTATGAAAGGACCCCCCTTTCACACTATCTGGAGTTTGTATGTCATGTTGATATTTGACGCGGAAGACTTTTTCTGGGCCACCAATGTAATTGCGTTACGCGCATCTTCTACCTTTCCCTCCTTCGCCCCGCAACGAACAGCAATGTCCGGCAAGTTCCTGGCCGATTGAGCAATCCGTCGAGCGCACGGAGTTGGCGAGTTTCATTGACAAGGATTCGAGTCGGGTTGAAAATGGTTTTATGCGAACTCAACACTCAACATCACTGCACTTAGTTATGGCAATCTCACTGGTCACCCTGTTCGGGCTCTTCTTAAATTCTGTAGCGACCGAGGCTAAGGACTTCAACCCTGATAATCCCCTTAACGCGCCGGCTCCAGTGTACTGGTGCCCATCTAAGACGGCCGATCAACAGATTTCGACAAAGAAGGGCTCAGGCTGTCAGCCTCTCTACAACCAGCAGGCAGATGAATCGTTTCGACAACGCGCGCGACAACAGGGCTTCGATCTTCCGGATCGTGACCCAATAAAAATTGTGGAATTGCAGAATGAGGCTTCAAAATTTTCAGACCGATACCGGACGTTCTTGTCGTGCTGCTTGACGGGCAGTGACGCGCCGACAGAAATCGTCGACTTGATCGACGAAGCGAACCACATCCTCAAGGCTGTTCAGCAAAAAGGCATCTACAATTCAGCCGGATTCGGCGTGGGAAGCAGGGCAGACGGTAGCCCAGGCAGTGGCCCAGGCGATGGGAGCGTGGCAGGAAGCGGTGGCTTAGGCGGGGGGCCCGGGCAAGCTCCGAAGCTTGGTACCTTCGCGCGGCAATTTACGCTCAGCGAAATTGTCGGAACGGTAGCACGTGCACGCGATGACTTGTCGTCACTCGTTTCGCGGCTGGAAAAACTGAACGAGGCCAAGCAAACTCTGGGGAGTGCGGACTATGAAGCCAGCGGACGAGAACGTCTCCACATCCAGGATGAAGAAGACGCGATCAGAAGAGACTTCAAGTCCAAAATACCACCAGCATCAGCTCCGACTGGCATGCAAATCCAAGACACCACGTTGCGCTCCAGAATCGGCGGAGACATTGAAGATACCAAACTCAACCCAAACTTCGGCGCTGATATCAACTATTCCGTTTCCCCGTACAGCAACGTTGGCGAATCACTTCGCCCGCGGCGAGGTAACGACGTTCAGGACAGCAACCTTCCGCATCGACCAGGTACGGACTTACAAGATACGGTGATCCCCAACAGCACCGGCTTCGAAATCGACAAATCTCAAAACCCCGACGGATCCTCAACCATTCCACGTCGCGGGGTCGGTCCCTCCATCGGGGACTCCGATCTGAACAGCAAGCGGCGATAGTTCCGGCTCCTACTTCGTCACAACTGGCGGCATTGGTTCCCACGTTTCGCCTGCATCCTTGCTGCAATACAACCCGCTCCCGTTCGTCCCAAGATAAAACAGTTTCGGATCGGTCGCGCTCTGCGCGAGGGAGCGCACGTTCAGCGTCGCCAACCCCTTAGTCAGCGTGGTCCATGTGTTCCCGCCGTCTTCGCTCCGGTGGATGCCTTCCCGGCCACCCAGGTAAACCACGCCCTTTCTCGTCCGATCCAAGACCATAGAAAACAACATTTGGTCCTGCAGGGACTGGCCGATGCGCAACCAGGACGTCGCCGCATCCGTCGACTTATAGAGCCCTTCCAGCGTCGCGGCATACACCGTGTCCGGCTCATGGGGATCGACCAGCACCGCCGTGACATTCAGCGCGCGTGACGATTTGATGATGGTCGGGGACACGAGTCCGTTATTGACTTTTTCCCAATGCTCGGCTTGATCGACTGATTTATAGACACCGCCACTCGTGCCCGCATAGAGGATCGCCGGCCTCGTGGGGTCCAGGCCAAGCGTCACCACCATCAGCACTTCCTTCATACCGTCCATTCGTTTCGTCCAACTATCGCCGGCATTCTTGGTTTCAAACACGCCCATTGTCGTGGCGACGAACAGATGCTGGTTGTCCGCCGGATCGAAGACGAACTGATTGACCACGGAGGAGATCGTCGCATCGTCCAACCCAGCTCGCTGCGAGACCCAACGCTGCCCTCCATCATAACTCTTGTACACCGCATCGCCTTTCGTGCCGGCGTACACCGTGGCCGGGTAGGTCGGATCAAGCGCCATCGAAATCACGCGCGAGTGGCTCATGCCCTGTGACAGATTCGTCCAGGTCTGCCCTCCATCGCGCGTTTTATAGATGTAGTCGTTCGTCGCGACGTAGATGATGTCAGGATTCTTCGGATGGAGCTGGATGACGACGATGGCATCGCTGCGATTGCAGCCAAGGAGAGGAAAGCCAAGTAGGAGCAGTAATAGGAAGGCGAGTCGTTTCATGAATTCAGCTTGAGGCGATGTTCGGGTGCGAAGGGGCTGGGGCACTTCCAACTGCATCAGTCTATTACGCACTACTCAATAATGATCCCTCCAAGCTCGCTCGTTCTCTCTTCAGGGATGGGGGCTGACTGATCTTCCACTGCGCGCAGCTTTCTCACCCGCCCACCCACTGGCACGCCGAGACGTGCCATTAGCCCGGGCGAGGGCCTTCGGAGGCCGCGCGTTGCGCGAGCACAGAAGATCATCAGGCTCCATCCCCTTCCCTGTTTCAGCATCTGGGGCTAGCGGTAGTTGGTGAACTGTAGATCAATCCCAAAATCCTGCCCCCTGAGAAACGCCATGGCCGCTTGGAGGTCATCCTTGCTCTTGCTCAGTACGCGCACTTGCTCACCTTGAATCTGCGCTTGCACTTTCAATTTTGACTCCTTGATGGCCTTCGTCACCTCTTTCGCCTTGTCCGCCGCGATACCACTTTGAATCTTCGCCACCTGGCGCACCGTCCCACTCAGCGCCGGCTCCACGGTCCCATAGGTAAACGCCTTCAATGAGACCCCGCGCTTCACACACTTGGTCTTGATAATATCGTTCACCGCATTGAGCTTATACTCATCGTCGGAGACCAGGACCAGCTCCTTTTCCTTCTCCTTCAACGTAATCTCCGTCTTCGAGTCTTTGAAGTCGAAGCGCTGCTTGATCTCCTTCGTCGCCTGATCGACGACATTCTTCATCTCTTGCATGTTCACTTCCGAGACCACATCGAACGAAAACTGCTCAGCCACGATCCCCTCCTATTCTAACTTCAACCATTTTCATTCCTACCACATGGCAGCCTGGTTGATTCTCAAATGTACGCGTTGAACGATCACTGAAATATAAATGCTCCCTCCAATCTCTCTCTCTCTTGGAATGGCACCCGTGTTGGTCCCACTGCGGCCGTCGAGCGAGGTTACAGATGATCCCTCCAAGCTCGCTCGTTATCGCTTCAGGGATGGGGACTGATTTGATCTTCCACTGCGCGCGTCCAACGAGGGCCTTCGGAGGCCGCGCGTTGCGCGAGCACAGAAGATCATCAGGCTCCATCCCGTCCTCTGCTCCGGGAGCAAGGGATCAGCACGGGTGCCATTCCATCTCTTTCATCGTGCGCGTTCTGCGAGCAAGAAGGACACCTGGCCACTCCCGCCCCCCTAGCAGCACCCTCCACCGGGCAACTGCAAGCGCTTCTCCTCATCATAACGAATCGTCGCCCGCAATCTTCCCGGCGAAGCTCCACCAGCCATCACCACCACTTCACTGCTGGTGAACGGCCGCCTCAAGATCACATAGCCGTACCACTGCATGACACTATTGCCCAAGACGATCACCGCGAGCAAGGCCACCACAGCTACCAGCCCCGCATCCAAATACAAGGCAAGGACCTGTCCGCCATCGGCGATAGACGAGGCTTTGGTCACAAACATCCCAAACATTTCATAGGACCCGATCAACGTGATGGTGCCGACAAACAACATCGGCAGCGCGGTGATCCACAGATATTGCGCCTTCCGCATCTTAATGAGCACCGTCGTGCCAATACAGAGTGCCAATGTGCCGAGCAACTGATTTGCTGCGCCGAACATCGGCCAGAGTGTTGAAATACTTCCGGTGCCGATGAGATAGCTCCAGGCTCCCACGATCAGCCCACTGCTCACCGCTACACCAGGCCACCAATTCATCCGCCGCAACGGAGGGTAGAAGCGCCCGCCCATCTCCTGGATGAGATAGCGGCCCACGCGCGTGC
>DASQFV010000322.1:0-4831 GCA_035632975.1 Nitrospiraceae bacterium | reverse complement strand
AGCTCGCTCGATGGCATAGGTCGTACTCGGTTCTTCCACTACCAGGATTCTCGTCTGATCCCGCTTCGGATCGAGGCAATATTCGCAGAGTTCTCCTTCGGCGATATTCCGGCATTGTCGGCAAAATGAGAGCCCGTCTTTTACGGCACGAATCGCCTCGGCCAGACGAAGCGCGTCTTCGCGCTCGGCTTTCAAGACATGGAACGCCAATCGCTGCGCCGTTTTTTGGCCGATACCTGGAAGACGGACTAACTCGCGCACCAACCGTGTGAGTAATCCTTGTTGATCAACTGCCATGACGTGATAGCCTGCTAGCAGGATGCTGAAAAAGCCCGCCAGCAGCGTTCTCGCATCGTTCAGACCCTCCACGTACCCCAGAGGGTACGCCTCGGCCCTTCACTCGCTGCGGCCTTGCTGGACGACCTTTTTGAGCATCCTGCGGGAATGTTTTACTGTTGTGCCACACGCGCAAACCATCGAAGTTCTCACCTGCCAACATAGTTCTTCCGCACCTGCTAGAGTAGTCCGGGGACGTTCATCCCGCCAGTAACTGATTTCATCTCATCCGCCATCATCTCACGAGCCTTCCTGAGGGCATCGTTCGACGCGGCCATGACCAAATCTTGCACCATCTCCACGTCGCCACCTTTCACCACTTCGGGATCGATGACGATGCCGACAAGCTGCATAGCCCCGGTGGCAGTGACCGTCACACTGCCACCGCCGGCTGTCCCGGTCACGGTCTTCGACGCGGCCTGTTCTTGTACCTTCGCCATTTGCGCCTGCATCGCCTGCGCTTGCTTCAGAATATTTCCCATATTGCCGAACGGGTTCTTCATTCCTCGACCTCCTTCTGTCTCAACACCGGTCTGACCTCTGCGAGCTCTGCGCCAAACATCTCCAGCGCCTGCTTGACAACCGGATGTGCCCGCGCTTGCTCGAAGAGGACCAGCCGTTGTTCTTTTTCCTTCGCCGCCTTGAGCTGCGCCATCGTCGGTCCTGGAGAATCCAACTCTGTCAATTCGACAATCCGCAGCCGAACCGTCTGACTGCTCAATCGTGCACATATCGATGTGAGCACCGCCATATTATCAGGGTTCTCGATCATCCCTCGGGCCGCCGTCTCCTGTTTAGCAAATCCAATTGTCACAACATGGCCATCCACGCCCACAAACCGCCCTCTTTCCAGGAAGGCGGCAATCCTGGAAGAGGCATTGGCCACTTCCTCTTGGACCTGTTCCCAATTGAGCATCACCGCAACGCGTCTATCATCAATCGGACACGATGCCATAGGCATCGATTCCTTCACCTCACCGGCAGAAGACCTCGACGGCATCGGAGCGGTCGGTGCAAGAGCCATCGATTGAGGAGGCCGCGGTGGCAAGGAGGGTGTTGGATCTGCAGAACGCGCCTGGGAGACCGGCTGGCCCGTGCGCACTGGAGCCGACTGAGGTGGGCGTGTCGTCTGGGTTGGCTGCACCGCTTGGGGGGACTTTCCATCCGCTCGACGCTGCAACCGCGTCGCACGCACGGCCGCTGTTTCGAGCACGAACCGAGGATGGGTACTGAGCCTGAGTGAGTCCTCCGCTTGCGTGAAGATCGCAAACAATTCCTGAAGTGGTTCGGGCGAGAACGAGCGCGCATCAGCTGCCATCTGTGCGAGGTCTTCCGCGGAGGCCTCGATCAACCCCTGCCACTCTTGGGGTGAAGTCACCACCGACACCACCAGCATATTGCGCAGATACTCGACAACCTCCGCACAATAGGCCCTCAGATCATGTCCTTGGTCCAACAGTTGGGCCACCACACGAAGCGCCGCGGCGCTCTCCTGAGCCGTGATCGCCTGAATCATGGCACGAACGAGTTCTTGTGGAACCGCTCCCAGCAGGGCCTCCAGATCCGTATGCACGATCGTCTTGCCGCCGAACCCTACCGCCTGATCAAGTAGGCTCAGCCCATCGCGCATACTGCCTTCGCTGGCCCTGGCGAGCGCCATCAGGCTCCGTTCCTCGATTACGATCTTGTCCTGATCGACTACATGGCGCAACCGCTCGACGATCTCGGTTCGCGCAATCCGGCGGAAGTTGTGATGCTGGCAGCGAGAGAGAATCGTGGCCGGAATCTTGTGAATCTCCGTGGTGGCGAAGATAAACACCACATGCGGCGGCGGCTCCTCCAGCGTTTTCAACAGCGCGTTGAAGGCCGAGTTCGACAGCATGTGGACTTCGTCGATGATGTAGACCCGGTACTTCCCACGAAAGGCAGCGAACTTGACGTTCTCTCGGATCTCGCGCACATCGTCCACGCTCGTATTGGACGCCCCGTCGATCTCCATGACATCGACGGAGGTCCCCTGCGCAATTTCGAGGCAGTTGGAACAGGTGCCGCAGGGCGTGCCGGTCGGCCCGCGCTCGCAATTGAGCGCCTTTGCAAGAATTCTTGCCACCGTGGTTTTCCCCACGCCGCGGGTCCCGGAAAAGAGATAGGCCTGGGCAATTCGTTTCGTGGTGATGGAATTGACCAGCGTCTGAACAACGTGTGGCTGTCCAATCACGTCATCAAACGTTCCCGGCCGGTATTTTCTGGCAGAGACTTGGTAATCCAACGTCGCAGGGCTCCAGTTATAAGTTCAGAGTGCTGAGTTCTAAGTTCAAAGACCGAACCGCCTGGTTCAACTCAGCACCCACAACTCAGAACTCAACACTCCTCGCTTCGAGTGAGAGCGGGGCCAGGTGATCCTGCGGCACACAGAACTGACCGCTTACCGTTGCTTCCTTCCGGACCTGGCGGGGTTCACAGGGTTCTGCTGCACAGGGCCCAGCCCCTTATCTCAAGTTCAAAGTGCTGAGAACTGAGTGCTGAGCAGGTGAAAGACTGGCATATCCTGTTCTCTGAGTCTCAGCACTCAATACTCATTGCTCAGCACTGCTTTTATGGCGGAGAGGGTGGGCATTCGAAGTCGCGCTCGCTGAAGCAGCGCTCGCTCCTAACAGAGGGGGCCAGCCCCCTCGTATAATCCCCACGCGGGGGACATATCCCCCACGGTCCCCCTTGTTCGAATCCCACCCTCTCTGTTTTCCGTTTCTCTTCAGCTCCCCAACTGATCTCTCAACACTCATCGCTCTGCATTGTTTTTGTGGCGGAGAGGGTGGGATTCGAACCCACGGTCCCATTGCTGGGACGCATGCTTTCCAAGCATGTCGATTCGACCACTCTCGCACCTCTCCACACCGATTTTCGCGAGGCGGCATCTTAACATGCGGTCTGATGACCGGCAAGGTGACCACCAGTGCTCATCGCCGTGGCATTAAGCCATCTCGGCTACCCTTCCCCTATCACTGTCAACCACATCAGCCTTGCTTACTTCCGTCCACCACTACTCCACATGCGATGCTCGCGTCGCTCGCATCAGTAAATACCGTAGTGCTTATGCTTGCCACCCCAAGATGAAGTGAGCTATAGAGTCATGGATTTATTAGGACTGGATAGTCCTCCAGCTTTCAACGCATCCAAATGTGGGGATGGAATCGTGGGCATTCGCTCATCTGGTAAGGAGGGTTCGATGAAAAAGGTGGGCTGCCTTCTCATTCTTCTAGCCTGTCTCATGACACCGAGACTCGTCGCGGCCGCTGATACTCCAGCGATTGAGGATGCCCCAGTTGCTCTCATACCACTCGACGTGGTCACGTTGAGGGACGGCAGTGTGCTCTACGGCGAAGTCGTCGAGATGGCCGACGGGGTGCTCTATATCAAAACTGCGGCAGCGGCGGACAATCTCGTCAAGATAAAATGGGTCAACGTGTCGAAGCTGGCCATCAACCACCCAATCCCGTTTCATCTCAAAGGAGGGTCAGTGCTGATCGGCACGGCCACCGAGGGTCCCAACGGAACCATCAATGTGCAAGCTGAGCCGCCGAAGGGAACGATAGAGGTTCCCATGGATTCGATCACCTCTCTGAATCCAATCATCCAACCCTCGGTTATCTATAAAGGCACCCTGACCGGCGGCTACACGCAATCAACCGGAAACAGCCATCTGAGAAATGCCAGCCTCCTCGGAGACTTCGTGGCTCGGAGTGAGCGGCTCCGCCTGACACTCAACGGTCGGTACGTCTACGGTGAGCAAGACAACATCCTCTCTGCTCGAAACGCGCGCGGGACGATCAAGATGGACTTTTTTATCACCAAACGCTTGTTCTGGTTCGCGTCCGCCTACTTTGAGAGCGATCACTTCCAGGACCTCAAATTGCGAACCGCCCTTTCCTCCGGTCCAGGCTATCAAATAATCGATAAGGGCGATTATGTTAGTCCCTGGCTCAAAGACTTGACGCTCTATGCCGAGGCAGGGCCTGCTTACTTCAACGAGGACTTTAGGACCGCTCCTGATGACTCGTCCTTCCGCGCCAGGTGGGCGGTCAGGCTCAACTGGCCGATCTTCGATGACCGAATGACCCTCTATCATTACAGCGAACTTTTCCCCTCACTGGAGAATTCCAAGGATTATTTTCTCTCAATGGACAACGGCGTCCGTTTCAAGATTCTCGATGGCTTCGTGACCGGTCTCCAGGTCACCACGCGATATAATAATCAACCGGCGGCGGGGATCGGTACTACCGACAACATGTACCTCGTCACCCTTGGGTACAGCTTCGACACGACCCGGAAGCGATAGGCGCGCGGTTCACCTACATCCTCTAGAAGGAGGAAGATTCATGCTGAAAGAATTTAAAGACTTTGCCATGAAGGGCAACGTGCTCGACATGGCGATCGGTGTGATCATCGGAGGGGCCTTTGGAAAGATCGTTTCGTCGCTAGTCAGCGACGTGCTGAT
>DASQFV010000321.1:0-7527 GCA_035632975.1 Nitrospiraceae bacterium | reverse complement strand
CTTCCTCACGGGTCGAAGACACGTTGCACACATTGGCGTAAGAACTCTGACGGTTGGAGACGTCAAACTGGACCGTCGGAGCGGCATTGGTGGGCTGATTTGTCTGTGCCGGACTTGCCGATGGCAGGCTCGTTGCATTCGATGTTGATCCTGCATCTTTCATAAAGCTCTCCTTGGTGATGGATGGAACTGTTTCAACCGAAAGGGACACATTCCCGACATCTCGTACGCAAGCTACCAAAAAATGTGCCACACGAAAAGGGGAAACAGGGTTTCTGCAGCCGCTTCTGTGCGACCGAGGGGGGTGTGCAACGATGAGGCCATGATCGAACTGATGAAGGGATGTATCAAAAGCAACAAAATGATGACAAATCAGAATAGTTGAGTACTCTGAACTCCATCTACATATACATTGCATAGGTTGCACGGAGCCGAATGGCGATCGGGCAACGGAGCTTAGTTGTCTGGCGCGGTGCGAAACAGAGCGGGCTCAACGAATGTGCCTGAGGAGGGAGTGACGTAGTGAACGGTCCGAATGCTCCGCCTGAACGATCTTGCGGCATGCCCAGCCCTTTGCTGGCGATGCTGATGACCCTTGCCGTTATCGGTCTAAGCAGTTGTGCGATCAAACCGATCCCGTTGACGACGGACGAGGTGCGATCACGAGTGCAAGAAGACCGGGCCGTGCTGACCAAGGATCAAGAGCCCGTCTCGGGCCCGATCGATCTCTACGAAGCAATGGCGCGGGCGCTGAAGTATAACCTCGACGCGCGCGTCGAGCTGATGCACAAGATGCTGGCACAGACCCAACTCGACCTGGCGCACTATGCCATGTTGCCTCGGCTCGCGGCGAACGCAGGATTCGACGGCCGCAGCAATTACTCGGGAGGATTTGCGCGGTCCTTGATTACAGGGAACCAGATTCTCGAACCCTTTACCTCGTCTGAGAAAAACGTTTTCTCGGCCGATCTGTCGCTCAGTTGGAATGTGTTGGATTTCGGAATGTCGTACATCCGGGCGAAGCAGGCGGCCGACGACGTGTTGATCGCCGAGGAAGAACGGCGGCGCGTAGCCAATCGCGTGATGCAGGATGTGCGGGCCGCCTATTGGCGGGCCGTCAGCGCGGAACGGATTCTTCCGTCTCTGAAGATGCTGGATGAATGGGTAAAGAGCGCGCTCGAGAAGGCCCAAGCCGTCCAGGACGAAAAGCTCAGTACACCGCTGGTTCCCTTGCAATACAAGCTCGATCTCCTCAATACGCAACGCTACATTCAACAGCTATTCCGGGAGCTCTCCACGGCGAAGCTTCAATTGGCCGCGCTGATGAATCTTCCCCCCGGCCAAGAGCAAGAGATGATGCTCATGGTTCCGGAGCGAGAGGGCAGAACGCTGAAACTCCCGCTCGATATGACGGTGCTGGAGGAGCGGGCCCTGGAAGCACGCCCGGAGCTGAGGATGATCGATTACCGGCGTCGCATCAACGCGCGCGAGACCAAAGCGGCGATCCTCGAAATGCTGCCCAGCCTGAGTCTCCAAGTGGGCGGGAACTACAACAGCAACAGCTTTCTCTTCAATAACAATTGGGCTGCCTATGCCGCACGGGCCAGTTGGAATTTGCTGAACGTGTTTCGGTATCCGGCCCGGGTGAAGACCATTGAGGCGCAAGATCAGGTGCTGCACACGCAGAATCTCGCACTGACCATGGCCATCATGTCGCAAGTGCATGTCAGCGTGGCGCAGGTGGCACAAGCGAAGAAAGAAACCTCGACGACGAGGCTCTATCACGACACGCAGTCCCAAATTACCGAGCAGACGCGCCTGGCATGGCGGGCGGCCCGGTTGAGCGAACAGGCCGTGCTGCGCGAGCGAGTCAATCAGGTGGCGGCGCAACTGCGATACGATGCCGCGGAGGCGGAACTCCAAGCCGCCTGGGCGTCGCTCTTGGCTGCCGTCGGAGAAGATGTGCTGCCCAACGATCTGACGCAGGTCCAGAGCGTGTCCGATCTGGCTCTCGAAGTGCGTACGCGATGGGCGAAGAGCAAGGAGTTGCTCAAGTGACCCGCACCGGCTGGCTACTGGTCGGTGGCTTGTTCATGGGTCTGTGGCTCCTGATGCCGATATTGCTTGTGACGGCCGGCACCAAGTCAGATCCCAAGCCCGCAAGCAGCGCGGCAGAACTCAGCACGATCCGCGGGGTGGTGAAGGCGACCGCACAAGCCATCTTAGCCAGCCAGGTCCAAGGCCGGATCAGCCAGCTGCCCTTCAAGGAGGGACAGCGGTTTAAAAAAGGAGCCCTCCTGGTCGCCCTCGACTGTTCGAAGTATGAGGCGGAACTGGCGAGCGTCCAGGCGGAACATCGCGGCAAGAAGAAGACCTACGAGAACAACCTCCGGCTCGCCAAGCACAATTCCGTCGGGACACTCGAACTCGATGTCTCGAAAGCCGAAGCCGAAAAAGCGCTTGCCGCCGTGAAGGTCGCGCAAGTCACTGTGAACGGCTGCACCGTGCGTGCACCGTTTCCCGGACGTGTCGTCAAAATGATCGTGAACGAACATGAGAATGTATTCCCCAACGACCAGCTCATCAGCCTGTTGGATGACAGCCTGCTGGAGATCGAGCTCATTCTGCCGTCGAAATCCCTTGCGTGGCTGAAGGTCGGCACGCCCTTCGAGTACGCTGTCGATGAAACGGGACTTCGGTACCCCGCCGCGGTTCAGGACATCGGTGCGAATGTCGATGCTGCCAGCCAGACGGTGAAGGTGAAGGGCCTGTTTCGCACCCAACCTCAGAACGTGCTGGCGGGGATGAGCGGGACTGCCTCGTTCGCTGAACTCCCACGCTGAAATGATCGCAGCAGAAGTCAAACCCCATAGCCCAGCGGCAAACACGGCGCTCTCCATGCTGCTTCAGCTGGAAGGGAAGGTTCGCGGCGTCCAGACCCAGCAAGAACTGCAATTTCTCTTTGTCAATGAAACGCGCCGGTTGGTTCCCTATCAACAAGCAATTTTACTGACCCCTCCGACCCCGTCGACACAGAGTTATCAGGTAAAAGCCGCTTCGAGCATCCCGGTGGTGGATCGCACCGTGCCCTTGATGCAGTGGACCGAGCGATTGATTGGAGGTCTGCGCAAGACCTCGACAGGGCCGGACATGTGTCACGTCACGGAAGCGGATTGTCCTGCCGAGCTCAGACCAGACTGGAAGGAATTTACTCCGGGCTATGGATTGTGGTGCCCTCTCAAGCATCCCGGGGGACAGATCCTCGGCGGCCTGTGGCTGACGCGGGACCAGCCATGGGCGGACTACGAAGTGCCAATCCTGCAGCGGCTCAGCGAAGCCTATGCCTACGCCTGGCGTGCCGTCGGTTCATCGAACAGTCGCCGGTGGCGATGGGGGCTAAGCCGGACTATGACGTGGATACTCGCGGCTGCAATGCTGGGCGCACTGGCCATTCCTGTCCCCATGTCGACGTTGGCGCCTGCGAAGATTGTGGCAAAGGATCCACTGATCGTGAGCGCTCCGATCGACGGCGTCATTGCCGAAATTCTCGTCCTCCCCAATACCGTTGTATCCGAAGGCCAAGTGTTGTTGAAGTACGAAGACACCACGTTCAGAAACGATTATCAAGTTTCGGAACGAAACCTCGACGTGTCGATGGCCCATTACCGACGCGCGGCGCAAGGCTCATTCGGTGACGCTGAGCAAAAAGCCGATGTGCCGCTGTTGAAAGCCGAGGTCGAGTTGCGAGAAACCGAGCGGAACTATGCCCATGAGCGATTGACGAAAGTCGAGCTAAAGGCGGAGCAAGCCGGGCTGTTGCTCTACACGGACAAGTCCGATTGGATCGGAAAACCGGTCGTGGTCGGCCAACGCATCATGGAACTGGCGAACCCGCAACAGCTGGAGGTGCGGATTGATCTGCCGGTGGAAGATGCCATTGTATTGCGTGAAGGCGCACCGGTGAAGCTGTTCCTGAATGCCAATCCCTTTTCCAGCGTCTCCGCCACGGTCAGTCATGCGAGCTACCATGCCGAGGTCTTGTCGAACAATAAGCTGACCTACCGCGTGACGGCACAGCTTGAGCAGGGGTCGTCGGAATTCCGCATCGGCTGGCAAGGCAGCGCCAAAATATACGGAAAGCAGGTCCTGCTATTTACCTATCTGTTCCGTCGCCCGATTTCCGCCATCCGGCCATGGATCGGCCTATGAAACTGACCACGATCCCGAAGCAGGATGTCATGCTGCCGCCGTTGCGTGAAGATCTCCGGCTCATCGATGGTGCCTCGGCCGCCGACGGTTCGCCGACATGGGTCATCGCCGATCCGGTCCGCGGGAAATATTTTCAGATCGGCTGGGCCGCGTATCAAATTCTTTCGCGTTGGAATGGCCGATCGGCGCAGGTTATCCTGTCGCAGATTCATGCCGACACGACCTGTCGCGCCACCACGCAGGATATCAACGACCTTCTGCGGTTCTTGTATGGGAACCATCTGATGCGCGATCCGCCGCAGGGCGGGTATCGGACCTATGCCGAGCAAGCGGAGGCTGCGCGCCCGGCTTGGGTGATATGGCTGGTGCATCACTATCTGTTTTTCCAGATTCCGCTCTTCCAACCGGATCGGTTTCTCCGTGCCACGCTTCCGTTTGTGGGCTGGCTCTATTCACGGGCCGTGGCCTGGGCGATCGGCGGGATCGGGCTCATCGGGTTGTACCTGGTCTCGCGGCAGTGGGATACCTTCACGGCCACCGTCCTGCATTTTTTCACCCCGCGTGGCCTCGCGCTGTACGCCCTCAGCCTGGCCGTCGTCAAGGTCTTCCATGAACTCGGGCATGCCTATACGGCGACGCGCTATGGCTGTCGGGTCCCCACCATGGGCATTGCCATGGTCGTGATGGTGCCGATGCTGTATTCGGACACCTCCGATGCGTGGAAACTGACTTCCCGTCACCAGCGTGCCGCCATCGGCGCCGCCGGGATGGTCGTCGAATGCGCGTTGGCCGCCCTGGCGATCTTCGCGTGGAACTTTCTCGACGACGGCGTGGCGCGGAGCCTGGTGTTTATCGTGGCGACCACGAGTCTGATGGTCGGCGCGGCCATTAATCTGAGCCCGTTCATGCGATTCGATGGGTACTTTGTGCTCTCCGATTGGCTGGGCATTCCCAACTTGCACGACCGAGCCTTTGCCTTCGGGCAGTGGCAACTCCGGCGACTCCTGTTCGGTCTGGATATGCCGATGCCCGAGCCGGTCGCCGCTGCCCAACGCCGATTTTTGGTCTGGTTCGCCTGGGGGGTGTGGGCGTACCGTTTCATGCTGTTTCTCGGCATTGCTCTGATGGTGTACCACTATTTTTTCAAACTCCTGGGCCTGATCCTATTTGCCATTGAGATCGGCTGGTTCATCGTGCTCCCGATCGTGCGCGAGCTCAAGGCTTGGTGGGCCTTACGCGGAGCGATTCGTGAACAGGGCCGAGCATGGGTATCAGTCGGTATCCTGGCCTCGCTGGCGGCGGGGCTGCTCATACCCTGGTCCGATCGCATTTATCTTCCTGCCGTGCTCGAAGCCAGCCCTCATGCCACGATCTACGCGCCGGCTGCGGGAAAAATCGTGGAGTTGGCGGTGAAACAAGGCCAACTGGTGCAGGCCGGGGATCCGCTCGTCATGGTGGAAGCTCCGATGTTAGAGAAAGATATCGCCTTGACCCAAAAGCGCATTGAAGTCGAACGATTGAGAGCGCAACGGCAAAGCGTCGATCGAGAAAAACTTGCCAAGACCAAGGAGACGCTGGAAACGCTGCGGACCCACCTGTCCGAACTCGAGGGACTCATGGAAAAGCAGCAGACGCTGCACCTCACCGCGCCCATTGCCGGTCTCGTCACCGATCGGGCCGAAGCGCTACATGTGGGACAGTGGATCAACAAAGAACTACCGCTGGCCTATGTCGTGGATCCCCAAGGTGAGGAACTACACGCCCTAGCGGAGGAAACGAATGTCATGTACCTGCAAGTCGGGCAATTCGCTCGGTTTATTCCCGACGATGCCGAACGGCCCAGCCTGGCTGCACGCGTCGAAGAAATTCGAGACAGCGACGAAAGCAGCTTCACGGTGCCCTACCTCGCATCTCTCTATGGCGGAGACGTACCGGTTCGTGAAGATGCCAATCGCAAACTGAAACCGGAAATATCTGTCTATCGCGTCACGCTGCACCTCATCGAGTCGCCGCCCAGATGGAACCAAGCCGTGCGAGGGAGCGTGCTGGTGGAAGGCCCTCGTATCAGCTTTGCCCAACGAGCCTGGGAACAGAGCGCCCGCATCTTTATTCGCGAAAGCGGGGCGTAGAACATCTAGCGGGCGGAAGTCGAGGCTTCGAGGAAGGTTAAGGTTTAGGCCAAAGTTCAGATCAGAGCCCAGCGAACGGATCGGATTTCCCCTCAGTCTCTATCTCACTCAGCCTCAGCCTTAACCTCAACCTTCCATCTCCGAGCGAGCGGACGCGTACAGGCCTCACTGTTACCCCCCCTCCAAAGTGTCAGACCAGAAAACGTAGTTCCGAGGCGCATTCCGCACCCCCCGACGAACCTCCCCACCGAGTACCTGCTAACTGGGCAGTAAAAAGGATGAATTTGCTACGTGAATTGGCACCGTCCTTGCTAGATTCTTATGGTGAGAATCAAGGACGTTAGTTTTGTCACAATCCCATGAAAACACCACGTAAGCAGAAGAAAACGACAGTCAAGCCAGCGCGAGGGCTCAGTCATGCCTCCGCGGATGCGGCCGCAACCTCGTCGACATTCGTCGGCTCATTGCTTTCGCTCGAATCGCGATTCATGTTCGACGGCGCTGCCGTGGCCACGGTCAGCACGGTGACCACCGAGCAATTCGCTCAAAGCCAGGCTGATGCGTCCCTTTCGGATCATGACGCGGCGTCAGCCGACACCGCGCCCGCACCGACGGGCGAACCGCAACCCACCAACGGCGACCAATCGTTGTTCGATGCCCTGGCGGCGTACGATTCGGCCACCGTGCGCCAGGAGATCCTCTTCGTCTCCGCCAGCGTCCTCGAATATCAACAATTGCTCGACGGCATCAGCCCCAATGTCGAAGTGCACGTGCTCGATCCTGCCCGCGACGGTGTCGAGCAGATGGCGGAGATACTCGCCGGACGTTCGGGCATCGACGCAGTCCACCTGATCGGCGAAGGGACCGAAGCCGAGATGCATCTCGGCGCGAGCTTCCTGACTCAAGATTCGATCAGCGCGCGCTACGCCGAACAGTTTCAACAGATCGGTCGGAGCCTCTCGGCTGACGCCGACCTCCTGATCTACGGTTGTAACTTCGGTCGTGGCGAGGCCGGGCAGGCAGCCATCCAGACCTTGGCCACGTTGACGGGCGCGGATGTCGCCGCCAGCACCGACCGGACCGGCCATGTCTCTCAGTTTGGAGACTGGCAGCTCGAAGTGTCGACCGGCATGGTCGAGAGTTCGGTTGTCATAGGAGAAACGACGCAATCCACCTGGGAAGGCGTCCT
>DASQFV010000320.1:0-3789 GCA_035632975.1 Nitrospiraceae bacterium | reverse complement strand
AAATTAGAAGGGCTTGAACATCAGCTCCACGGTCTGCGCGCGGCCACGAGCGAGCCCATCGCGATGGGCGATGCGGAGTTCGATCGCCTTCGAAACGAATGCCGGCAGCTAGGCATCATCACCCAGGACCCCGGCCTCTTGCGCCTCTATCGGGATCTCAAGAAAGGGGCCAAGTCGCCTCTGACGGTCCTTGTGCTCGGCGAACCGGGGACCGGGAAAGAACTATTCGCCCGGGCGGTCCACCGGCTCAGTCCACGGGCCGGCAAGACCTTCCTCGCCGTCAACATGGCGGCCATCTCCCCGGAGCTCTTCGAAAGCGAACTTTTCGGCCATACGAAAGGCAGTTTCACCGGCGCCACCGCCGATCGAAGGGGCTATTTCGAATTGGCTAATCATGGGACCATCTTTTTGGACGAAATCGGCGATCTCCGCTTGGATCACCAGAGCAAGCTGCTGCGGGTCTTACAGGAGAGGTGCTTTTATCGCGTCGGCGCGACGACCCCAACGACGGTAGATGTGCGGATCGTGGCCGCGACGAATCGCGATCTGCAGCGAGGGGTTTCCGAAGGCTGGTTCCGTGAAGATCTCTATTTCAGACTGACAGGTCTCGTGTTCCGGCTTCCACCGTTGCGCGAACGGACCGGCGACGTGCCGATCCTCGCGGATATGTTTCTCAACGACATCGCAGGCCAGATGAGCAAGCCGGTGCTGAAGCTCTCGAACGAGGCGCTTCGCGCTCTGCTGGAGCAGGAGTGGAGGGGCAACGTGCGGGAGTTCCGGCATTGCCTGGAACAGGCTATCGCACTCAACGACGGCCCCCTGCTCACCAAAGAGTCATTGCGCCTCGATAGCGCATCCGCATCGCCCGCTGGTCGAGCCAAGTCATCACAGATTCTTCCCGATCCGGCCAGCGATACAGCGGTATTGAATTGCCTGAGGCAGCATGGATTCGACATGCAGGCAGCGGCGAAAACGTTAGGTTGGGATCGCAGCACCGTCACGCAACGATTGAAGGGCCTCTGCTTCCAAGCTCTGGTGGAATCCAATGGCGACCAGGCTAAAGCTGCACTGACCATCGCCGGCGATCCCAGCGATCTAAGAACCGTAGAGCTGAAGCTCATGGACTACCACAGCCACCTCATGTCCGTGGTCGAGCCCTTCGCCACAGCCAACGAAGCTCTCCTCGATTGCAAACGGCGATTCAAAAACCTCCCCGACCGACATTTCTCTTCAGTCGAGACGCTGGTTCGGCAGTACTTTCGTCAGAAGAAAGAATCTAGCTTTCAAGCAACGATCGAAACATGATCATCGCATCCTGATAAGTCCCATCGTGCTTCCGCACAGCGCCGGGGATCATACCCAGTTCTTTGAAGCCAAGTTTTTCCCAGAGACGGCGCGCGACCACATTTTCAGAAAACACAAGGTTGAAGATCACGCTTCGGTAGCCGAGTTGCTTGGCGTAAGTCAGCATGGTGGCGCCCAACAGCCAACCCAAGCCTTTATTGCGCCAGTCTGGTGCGACAATGAAGCCGGCGTTCGCCACTTGTCTTGCCCGCCCAGGCCAGTTCGGCTTGAGGTAGAACGCCCCGGCCATGCCTGCCGCGCGGGCACGGTCCGGCACATAGGCCGCCACTGTGCTCTTCCCACGAAACCAGTAATCCATAAAGTCGTCTTGATCCGGGAACCGGTCATGCGGGTACGACGTCCCCTCTTCGACGATCACCCGGTAGAGGTCCCGTAGCAGCTCGACATCCTGCTGATCCGCCAGCACCAATTGAACCGGCGAGCCGTCCTTGAGTTTCGCGTCGACAGGAAAGGTGAGACTCATCTTACCGAGCTTTCATTGTCCATGAATTCAATGTGTCTGTTCTTTTGTTGACTCCGAGTTGAAAATGGTTCCTGACACCATTTTCCGTCACGAACCAGTCTGGCGGGTGTAGCATGAGCCCATGCTCCATTCAGGAACTGATCTCCAGAGCATGGTCCAGCGCCTGCAGCAGGCCATTCAGAACGCCCGCTGAATGGACGTGCAGTATTCCATCAATAGTTATGCCTGTCCCTCTCCGCTGTGTATGTCACCAATGCGCCACAATGTTGTTGCACTTAAATCCACTGGAGATCGACCAAGTTCATTGTTTCCCTTGAGGTCGATAGTGCTTGCGGAGATATGCAATGATCTTCTTTTCATCGCCTGCGATGACCTCGTTGCGCAATGAATCGACCAGCGTTGGAACACCATTCTGTCCAGAGATTTTCTTCAACCGTTGCCTTTTGGATTTGTCTTTGGAAACATTTCTCAGAATGTAATCGATTCCCCATTCAGACATCTTTAATCGGACTTGAGTGCTGTACTCACACTCCTCAAATTGATACAGCTCTAGCATCTCTTCCCCTCCTCTCACGCAAACTGTGCCAACACGACTTACCAGACGGCAGAGATGCCTCGCAGCAGAACTAGATAGGGACCAGCAGTTTGACGGTCAATATAGTTGCTGACCCCATTTCTTCTCTCAACGCATAGTTAGGCCTGTTCGTCGAGTTGTTTGAGTGATTTTCCATCCTTAGTTTTCCACGCGGTAAGCCCGTTTGCGCTCCCGCCGTGTATAACGACTGCCGCCGCAGATGGACTAGAAAACTCCGCATCCTTGGTGAAGACCATGAAGCCGTCTTTCTCGATGAGCGTGCCATCGGTGATCAGTTGTTTGCGCTGGGCTATGACGTAGGGGTAACTCTCGGCAGAAGGGCGCTCCTCCAAGACGGCGGTGGAGCCGTGCAATATAACGAAGCCGTTCGCGGTGCGCTGGCCTCGCGCCTCAGCTCCCTTGATACGGCAGAAGAGTACGCCGCCGGGCTGAGCTTTCGCGGCGGGTTGAGCAATCGGGGCGAGAATGTCGGAGCCGAGGACGGGAAGGAGCTGCCGAATGCGCGCCAGAAAGACTTCCATGTCCTCGCGGTCAGATTCGGGAAGCTTCGAGCCGCCAGCCTGATTCTGTTCTAGCGTGAACCTGCCGATCTGAGCGGCTTCAGTGAGGAGCCGGTTCTCGAGATACCTCACATGTGCCTTAGTGAGATTCTCGTCCTTGCTGACGAAAACGATGGCCGAAACCCAAAACTCCTTTGTCTTGTGTTGCCTTAGTCGATCACGAATAATCTCCGCCTCGCCGATGTACGCGCGGGCTGCGTTGGTAAGAGGGTCGCTGCCAATGAGGATATAGACGCCGGCCTTTTCGAGTTCCTCGCGAGATAGAAGCTCATCTAGTTCAATGCGGGGCGCGGCGACAGCTTTGCCAGTCCAGTTAGAGATTTCGGCAGTGCGCAGGCTCTTCGCGTCTCCGCGTGGAAGGAAGAGTTTGATAGTGGCAGATGTCATGTGTGCTCTATAGGCCTAACTAATACATCTGCTGCGAACTGCCCCCGCATCAAGCAAGGCAGCCTCAGCAATCTGTTATGGGCAAGTCTACTGCAAGCGCCTGCGCTTATCTACACACCCAAAGTGGAACATAGCCGGTTCCTGCGGTGGATGGGACGATCCCACCTCCTCGCGTCCTATAATTCCCTGAGCTATACACCCTAGGTCGTCTATCTCCACCACAAGGGAGTCGCCAGACTGTCCTTCACTGCGCGCGTCGAACGACCACAGCTTCATTGTGGGGGTTCCGTGATCACGAAAGGGCACCTGGCTGCTCCCTCCTTCCCTCCCGGGCATGTGCATAGAGCGACCACCTCCCCTTTAGAAAATAAGTCTCTCCAAGCTCGCTCGTTATCTCTTTAGGGATGGGGGCTGATTGA
>DASQFV010000319.1:0-3110 GCA_035632975.1 Nitrospiraceae bacterium | reverse complement strand
TGCGTCAAGCCGCTCGTATAACGGTCGCCACCCGGGCAAGCCCGAGCGATGGGTCAAGAGCTCTCGCACCGTTGCCTGACCGATCGGTGCCCCTACAAGTTCGGCTACCACCTCTTGCACGCGATCCCCAAGCTTAACTTTGCCGCGTTGAATCAGAAGCAATACGGATGTAACCGTCGCCAGCGGTTTCGTGAGAGAGGCGAGATCATAGATAGTCGTGGGTTGTACGGGAAGGCCCGGAGGCTCTGACGACAATCGCCCGGCTACAACCACACATTGCAGCTCGTCACGCAGACGCACCGCCAACTGGGCACCGGGAAAGACACCGTCGTCAACGGCCGATTGCAGTGCCGCCTGAATGACATGATGGGAAGCCATACGCGAAACACCAGTCATTAGTGGGGAATCTGGTGGTGGTGGGCGGCGCGAAACAAACCGGGAACCGCATCAGTGAGCAAGGATCGACCAAGTCTTAGACGTCACAACGCGGGGCTCGATTCTCCTTCGAGCTTCTCCTCCGATGCGGTCGCCGCGTCATGAAGAGCTTCCTGTTCTTCCGCTTCAAACAGACGCTCGAACATCCGCAACGACGCGCGCAACCGTTCAATCATGAGCAGTCGCTGTTTCTGGAGCGATGAGAGATCGTGCTGCGTATCGGCCAATGCGACCCTGGCCTGACGGATCAACTCGCCGGCCTTCAGTTCAGCCTCCTTGATGACGAGATCCGCCTCCCGTTGAGCATTCCGCTTCACATCCTCTGCCAGCGATTGAGCAGACAGGAGGGTGTTCGACAATGTCGCTTCCGTCCGCTTCAGTTCGGCGAGCTGCTGTTCCAGAAATATGATCTTTTCTTGCTGAACCGCATGGTCTCGATTCAACGATTCGACTGTCTGCGCCAGTTCTTCAAGGAAGCGATTGACCTCTTCCTTGTCGTAGCCGCGAAAGCTGACCTTGAACACCATCTGTTGAATATCGAGCGGTGTAATTCTCATGGCATCCCCCCAATGCTATTTCCGTCCATGGCTACTGCGATTTGAAGTAGCGAAGGTACAATGAACCTCTGAAGAAATACCAGAATCAGTATGAGAACAAAAGCAGACAGGTCAAATCCTAAACGCGTACCGACTATTCGGCGAATTGGAGCCAATGCTGGCTCAGTAACCTTTGCCAGAAACTGCACAATAGGGTTCCATGGGTCAGGATTGACCCACGAGATGAGCGCGCGAGCAATAACAACATATATATAGATTTCTAAAACATAATGGATGACCGTTGCCAATGCGCTCAGGGCATTGCCTATGACAAACATCAGCGTCCCAACTCCTTCGATCGTATGGTGGCCGCTTCGACCGCCGCCATCAGCGTGGCACGAAATCCCCCCTGCTCGAGCTGATGAAGCCCGGCGATGGTCGTGCCTCCGGGAGACGCTACGCGATCTTTCAATTGAGCGGGGTGCACCCCTGATTCCAGCACCAAGCGAGCCGCGCCGAGCACCGTCTGGGCGGCAAGAAGTTCGGCGGTCTGCCGCGGCAAGCCCATCATCACACCCCCATCCGCCAGCGCTTCAATGGCCTGAAATACATAGGCCGGCCCACTGCCGCTCAGTCCAGTCACGGCATCCATCAATCGTTCCTCAACCAGCACCACCAGGCCGACAGCTTCGAATATTGTTCGAACCAGCCGAACATCATCGTCGGAGACTCCGGCACCCAGCGCAAGAGAGGTCATACCCTCCCGGACCAATGCCGGAGTATTCGGCATCGCACGAACGACCCGCATCGCCCCGGCCATCTGTTCCGCGATTGTCCGAAGCGTCACCCCTGCCACAATAGAAATCACAAGAGCATGGGCCAGGGTCGGACCAAGCTCGCTGAGCACAGCAGGAATCGTCTGAGGTTTCACCGCCAAGACGACCACATCAGCCCAGGCGACAGCCTCACGGTTGGAGGAACCAACCCGAATGCCGAACTGACTTTTTAAGCGATCGCGGCGCTCGGCAATGGGATCCGTCGCCCATACCGACTCAGCTGAACACACTTGTCCTGAGAGGAGACCGCCGATCATGGCCTCAGCCATCTGGCCACCCCCGATGAAGGTGATCTTGCCCGTGATCGTTGGACTAGGCATGCCGCGCTCCACAAAAAGCCCTGTCCACTCGCACCGTCGTGGTCCCTTCTTCGACTGCAACGTGATGATCGTTCGACATACCCATCGAGAGTTCCTTTAATCAGCCACAGTTGAAGCGCTGTCTCTCGGAAGCTTGGAAGTATTGTACCGAAACCGCCGGGCAAATGTCAGCGCGCACACCCGGACTAGGAGTCTGCGGAAAAACTATTGTGACACGGTGAAAATTCAATGGTCCGCACGTCAAGGAGAACAGGAGAACCGCGCGCAGGATGCTCAAAAAAGCCAGACTTCTCACCCGCCCAACCCCGGCGCGCCAAGACGCGCCGTTCCGCGGGCAAGGCCGCAGCGAGCGACGAGGCGAGGCGTACGCTTCTGTACGTTGAGCTTCTGAGCGAAGCGAGAACGCCGCTGGCGGACTTTTTCAGCATCCTGCTATCTTCTATCGGTGAGAGAGCAGGGTGATCCCACTGACCATGGTCCCGTTCACCCGGCCTTCCCGCCGATAGGAATAAAAGAGCTGATCATGGCAGATCGTACAGAGATTCACCGACGAAACAGAGGGTGCGGACACACCCTCTCTTTCCACTTGCCGACGGATCAGGGCCTTGAGATCCAGCCGAGCCTTGTGCCCTTGATAGTCCCGCACAACCGACTGCCAATCGGGCAAGCCCACTCGAAGGCGGTCGAGCACCGGATCGTCTACTTCATAGCAGCAGGGACCGGCTGAGGGTCCAATACTGACTCGCAGATCCGACCGCGTCGACCCAAATCTGGTCGCCATCAGGGTGATGGTCTTCGAAACAATCCCAGCGACAGCGCCCCGCCAACCGACATGAATCGCCGCCACGACACGCCGACGTGAGTCATGCACGAGTACGGGGACACAATCCGCCGTGCGCACCGCCACCGTCACGCCGGGTTGATCGGTCACCAGCGCGTCCCACCCGCCGGGGAACTGATCCGATTCGGTGAGTGGACGATCC
>DASQFV010000318.1:0-2956 GCA_035632975.1 Nitrospiraceae bacterium | reverse complement strand
CGATGCGGAGCCCCTGCAACAGCCGTCGTCACAACCCGCACAGCTTCCCGTGCAGACAGCTGTATCTCAAGCTGCCATGCCGCCCCAGCCGCCGCGCCACGAACCAACGCCCCCCGTCTCTCCACATGTGCTACCGCGTCCCTCAGTGCCGATCGGCCCCTCCACAGACCAGGAGGCTGCATCTCAGCCTTTTCACGCTGGATTGGATCCTGTCGAACTCGTGAGGGTACTCTGTCGCCGGTTCCATTCCATTGCTCGGCAGTTGCGACTCCGTGGGGAATATCGCGCCACGCTGAGCGTGGAAGATGAGCTCGATGTGCAGGACCTCTTACATGCGTTGCTGCGAATCCAGTTTGACGACATCGGCACGGAGGAATGGACGCCGAGTTATGCGGAGGGAGCGTCGCGCACGACATTTTTACTGAACGACAATCGGCTTGCGGTGCTCGTCAAAAAAACGCGCAACGGTCTCACTGCGAAAGACCTCACCGAGCAGCTCAGGATCGATACCGAGCGGTATCGCACCAAGAGTCGCTGCACGTCGCTTTTGTGCTTCATTTACGATCCCGAAGGTCGCATCGGCAATCCGCGTGCTCTCGAAACCAGTCTCACCACGGTGAGCGATTCCTTGAACATCGACGTACTCGTCGCTCCGAAATGAGGTCATACATGAAAAAGCCTAAACCTGCCGTCGCCACGCTCCCCACCTCGTCTGCGCGCACTCCCGCATTGACAGGGAAGACCGGCATCCGCTACGTTGGCCAGGATCCCGCTATTTCTGCGGTGCCTTGTACGATTCACGCCCCAGTCGATGGCGGGAGAATCATGTCAGATCGGGCATACGTGCTCATCAATGTACAACCGGGACGCACGAGCGATGTGGTCCGGGCCCTGTCCGGAATCAAGCAGATCAAGACCGTCGACCCCTGCTGGGGCAAGCCTGATATTATTGTGGTGGTGGAAGTGTCGGACCAGGATGCCCTGACCCAGTTGGTGCTGAGCCGGATTCATGAGATCGATGGCGTCTCGCAGACTGACACTCATCTCGTCTATCGCTTGAAGGCCAGTAACGCCAAGTGACACTGTCTCTACTCTAACTCTCCGCTGTCGGCATCATCGCCAAGATCCAATCCAAACCGCTCAGCCATCCGATAGAGCGTGCGCCGATCAATGCCCAGAATCTTCGCGGCTTTGACTTTATTCCTCTTGGTTTCCTTCAGCACGCGGACGAGATGACGCTTCTCGACCTCCTCAAGCGACAAACACCCCTCAGCGCTGTGGCTGATCACCCCGGCGGTCTCCTTCGCCGGTAGCTCCGTCCGATGTAGCGATGAAGGCAGATCGTCCGGCGTGAGGAGGGGACCGTGACTCAACGAGACAGCCCGCTCAATGGCATTTTCCAATTCGCGCACATTGCCGGGCCATGGGTACTGCATCAACAACGTCATCGTATCCGGCAGCACGCCACGCACCGCATGCGCCGCCCCCCCCGCGCACTTCTGTAAGAAGTGATGCACCAACATTGGAATATCCTCCCGCCGCTCCACAAGCGACGGCAAAGTAATACGCACGACATTGAGCCGATAAAATAAGTCGTCTCGAAACTTCCCCTCCTTGACGAGCTGCTCAAGATCTCGATTTGTCGCAGCGATGATTCGGACATCGACCTTCGTCGATGTCGTGCTGCCGACCCGGCGGACTTCGTGATCTTGCATCACCCGCAACAACTTCACTTGCACGGCCTGCCCCAACTCGCCGATCTCATCGAGAAACAACGTGCTCCCGTTCGCAGATTCAAAGAGGCCGACTTTGTTTCCCACCGCGCCGGTAAAGGCCCCCTTCTCATACCCGAACATTTCCGACTCCAGCAGGGTATCCGGCAATGCCCCGCAATTCACCGGAATGAACGGCTTGTCCCGACGAGGCCCATTCGCATGGATTGCCCGCGCAATCAGTTCCTTGCCGGTCCCGCTTTCCCCTTGCAGGAGCACCGTGCTTTTGCTTCCGCTCACCCGAGCCACCAGCTTATACACTTCCAGCATGGCGGGACTGCTCCCCACCAGCGGAGACCATTCCTCTTTGCTCTTCAACTCTTCGCGAAACCGGGCATTCTCTCGGACGAGTCGGCAGTGATCGAGACTCCGCTTGACCACCAGCTTGATGTCCTCTTTCTTAAACGGCTTGGCGAGATAGTCGTAGGCTCCTTGCTTGATCGCTTCGATCGCACCTTCCAGGGACCCGAACGAGGTCAGCACCACTACCGCTGTGTCAGGGCTCATACGTTTAAATTCTCGCAAGACCGTGAGCCCATCGACCTCGCCCATACGAATATCTGTCAGAACCAGATCCGCGTGCCCCTGGCGTCCACGAGCGATGACTTCTTCTCCACTGGCGAAGGCTTCAACGGCATAGCCCTCCTTCTTTAAGGCCTCAGCCAAGAGATCGCGCGCGACCGCATCGTCGTCGACTACGAGAATATTGGCTGGTGGCATCAGTTCCCCTCTGTCACGGGTGTCGCCTCGGTCTTCAATCCAGGTAAGGTTACGGTCACGGTTGTGCCGTGCCCAGTCTCGCTCTCGAGCAAAAGACTGCCTCCATGGGCCAGGACCGTTTCGCGGCTCAAGAATAGCCCTAATCCGGTGCCCTTGCCAACCGCCTTGGTCGTGAAAAATGGTTCAAAGGCTTTCTGCACATCGGCCTCCGGCATACCGCATCCCGTATCCCGCACCGCGACCGTGATCACCAGAGGTGACATCGCGTCGGCCACAAGACGGCCGCGGTCGAATTCGTCGGACGAGGCCGCACGGGATCCTACTAATACGTTCACCGCTCCATGCGGCTGGGTGGCGGCTAAGGCATTGGCTAATACGTTCACCAACACTTGATGCATCTTTTCCGCATCGGCCCAGACGAGCGGGAGGTCCCCGGGAATCTCGACCGTCATTGTAATCTCTTT
>DASQFV010000317.1:0-3228 GCA_035632975.1 Nitrospiraceae bacterium | reverse complement strand
GCATGGAAGGTAATGGTCTTAAAGCCTTGGGACACCTTGCCGGTGTCGAAGAACACGAGCCACGCGCTGTTCGGATTGTTTGCGACCGTCGTCGCCGACCAATACGCGTCCATCTGAACGTTCGTAAAGGGATGGCCCAGGGGCAGGGTGGGCCCTTCCCTTATGGAAAAATCAATCAGACTCGCCAGTTCAAAAATCGACGGCAGCCTCCAGCCTTTCCGGCCGCTCAGGCTCTTATCGACACAGGCAGCACGAGCATCGGTCCAGGACATCTCATTCGTTTCCAGAGTCTTTTCCCAGACGAGCCCGGTTTCATCGTCTCGCACCGCCGCATCCCCGAAGGCACTTAAGCTAGTAAACCGTGAGGCGCTCGGCAGCTTCTTATCCCAATTCTGTGTGAGTTCGGAGACATCCGTAGGGGGATTGGGATTCGATGGGGGAGCCGCAATGGCACTGCCCTCCCCTGCCCCAATAGTGAGCAAACTCCCGACCAAGACACAGAGTCCTAGCATCAGCATGGAACTGTTAGACATCTGCATCGTACTTCTCATACGATCCCTCCTGTCGTTGTGGTGGTCGAAAGTGTGGACCACCTTGCGCCTGGAAACACAGCACGTCAATACCTTCAATCGAGCAGCAATGGATGCAGGGCTGGAGGACTGGAATCCGCTGATGAAGACTCAGCGGGCAATCGTAGAGACCTAAAAAGGGGTCGGGAGTCTTAATCTCGCGTGATCGTTTCACCCAAATCCAAGAAGGAGGGCCACGATGGCGACTATGTGCTCCCTGGCGGTCTGCAAAGCACAGGCGGGGATGTGCGGGCATGAGAAGGTGAGGCTCAGCGTTGCCGCACTCGCGGCTCTAGGCCTGGGGGCCTATTTCCTGATCGGTTGACCGGGGATGCGGTTTAACAGGAGAGCCCTGCGCTAGCGGCTGTGGACCATCGGCAACTCGCGAGAACTTTCTGCTTCCTGCTGAATGCGTAACCGCTCCAACCGCGACTCTTCCATCACGTTGTGGAGCATCTCATCCGTCATCTGGGTCAGCTGTGCCGCAGCATCTTTCATCTCGCCATGTTCGACCGCCCGCGAAAGCACCTCTGCTTTCGTGGCGCCTTTCTTTTTGCCCAGGAACGGCTTGATGATGAGGTAGACCACATCCCGCGCTGGCATGAAGCGGAGAAAGCGCCGGAGCAACCGGAACGTTTGGATGGGATAGTGCAGGAGCTTGTAGAGGAACAGCCGCTTGAGACCTTGACGGCGGACCTCATTGATCACTTCTCCTGACAAGCAGGTCGGATCGATTGTGGAACATTTGAAATACTTGTACCAATCGGTGGTTTCACTGACCAACCCGCGCTTCACATATTCCTGCCAGAGCGGAGTCCCCCGATACACACAGAGTCGATTGAAGCCGAACGTGTCGAGCGGCAGCTTGGAGGCCAGGTCGAACGTGGCGTTCATATCTTCGACCGTTTCATCGGGGTTGCCCACGGTGAAGAATCCGTGCACGATCTCGATGCCGGCCTGCTTGGCGTTCTTGACTGCTGTGGCCACTTCCTCCAACGTCTGTTCTTTTTTGAGGCGATCGAGAATCTTCTGACTCCCGCTTTCAATCCCGAACATGACCGTCCGGCAATGGGCCCTGGCCATGGCAGGAAACAAATGCTGGGCAACCGAGTCCACGCGCCCTTCGATGCCCCATTGGATCGTGAGCTTCGCATCCATAACGCCTTGGCAAATCGCCTCGATCCGCTTGGGCTGCAGCAGAAAATGATCGTCGACAAAATAGACGGACCCGTAGCCGCATTCTTCGAGGTACTTGAGTTCGCTCACCACGTGCTGGGCACTCCGCGCGCGCCACTTGCCTTCGTTGAAGATCGGAATGTCACAGAATACACAGGGCCACGGGCAGCCTCGGGATGTTTGCATCGTCGTGAACCGTTCCATTGAGAGCACCACGGGCACGTCGAGCGGCATAGACTCCACAAAGTCGAGCGGGAGACCTTCGCGATCAGGGAAAGGCCACTGATCGAGATGGCGTTCCATCGGCCGGCCTGAGTTCTGCACGACCTGGCCGTCCTTGGCCCAGGTCAGCCCGGCGACGCCAGCCGGGTCCTCAATCCGTTCGAGCAGATCGAGGAGCAACTGCTCGCCATCTCCCTTGCAAATGAAGTCCACTTCCGGACACTGTAGTTTGACCAATGCGGCGTTCAAACTCGCAAAGACGCCGCCGAAGGCCAGTTTGACCTTCGAGTTGGCGGCGCGAATCTGACGGGCCAAAATCTTCGCGTAGGGATAGCTGGTGGTACTGAGGAAACTGAGGCCGACCAAGACCGGCTGATGCCGGTTGATTTCCTCGATGATCACCTCGTTTGGCGTGTCGGGGTTCGCCTGATCGAACATCACACACTCGTGACCGGCCTGCTTAAGCACCGACGAGAGGGACATAATGCCGATGGGCGGGAAACCCATTACCCGGATACGGCCGTTTTTGGCGCGTGTTTTAGCTGGGAGGGCATAGAACTGTGGGTCACGAACATGGATCAGAAATACTCGCATGCAGTCACCCTAACACGAATAACCTGGCAGAAGAAGGGAAATTACTTGTCACGCCTGGAGGGGGAACGAAACAGAGCTGAACCTAATCTCGTGGGAGGGCGGAGCTGATAGCTAATGGCGTATAGCAGAAGAAAAGAGCGTATGGCTTATAGCTGATGGCTCGGAAAAAGCACCGTCTATCGGGAAGAGGAGTCGATCACTGGGTCCGGCAGTTCAGCTCTGAATCCCAGCCATACGCCATATGCTCTTTTCTTCGGACCAGAGACGAACGAGGCGAGGTTCTTTCCTACCGCCCGAGCGCAACCTTGACCGCATTGCCGATCTCAGCCGGGTTCTTCACCACTCGGACACCCGCTGCCTCCAAGCTCTTCATCTTCTCAGCTGCCGTGCCCTTCCCACCGGAAATGATAGCGCCGGCATGGCCCATACGCCGTCCTGGCGGCGCCGTGATCCCGGCGATGAAGCTGACGACCGGCTTCTTGACGCTCTTCTTGATGAACTCAGCGGCTTTTTCTTCCGCATCGCCGCCGATCTCGCCGATCATCACGATCGCCTGAGTTTTGGGGTCTTTCTCAAACAACGCCAGCACATCGACGAAGCCTGTTCCATTGACCGGATCGCCGCCGATGCCGACACAAGTTGTTTCACCTAACCCAATCGTCGAGAG
>DASQFV010000316.1:0-2007 GCA_035632975.1 Nitrospiraceae bacterium | reverse complement strand
CTCGTTACACAATCTTCAATGTATCGAAATTGACCCCTGCGGGACCGGGCGGTGTCTTCAGTTTCATGTCCTCCAAGGCGCTGACGACACGATCAGCGACCACGAGATTGCGATACCATTTCCGGTTGGCCGGCACGATATACCAGGGCGCATGATCGGTGCTCGTGGCAGCCATCACGTCCTCGAACGCATCCATGTAGTTCTTCCACAGTTTCCGTTCTTCGAGATCTCCTTCGTTGAATTTCCAGCGCTTCTCCGGATCGCGAATGCGTTCCTCCAGCCGTTCTTTTTGTTCATCCTTCGAGATGTGCAGAAAAAACTTAAGAACGGTCGTCCCGCTCTCATGGAGCAGCTCCTCGAATTCTTTGATCTGATTAAACCGTTGTTTCACCACCTTGTCCGATACCCACCCATGAACGCGGGTGATAAGCACGTCCTCATAGTGCGAGCGATTGAAGATACCGATCTGGCCCTTGGACGGTGCCTTTTGATGCACGCGCCACAGAAAATCATGATCCAGCTCCTCCGACGAGGGAGTTTTGAAGGACACGACCTTGCAGCCCTGCGGATTCATACCGGACATCACGCTCTTGATTGTCCCGTCTTTACCGCTGGTATCCATCCCCTGCAACACGATGAGCACCGCGCGGTTGCCATTGGCATAGAGGCGTTCCTGCAGCTCCTCAAGCCTGCCGATCAACTGAACCGTAATGGCTTTTGCCTTCTCTTTGCCTTGATCCGTTTTCTTGTACTCACCGGTGTCGTCGGGGTCACACATATCCAAGTTGAGTTGTGAGTCCGGCTTGACGCGATACTCTTTCATGCTCGGTGCCTCCTTCACCCCTTCGAGGTCGTGTTCACGGCGGTATTCTACTCCATTCGTTCCAGCTTGACAGCCGCGAACAACTGGCAAAGAATGCGCCGAATTATTCCAAGGGAGGCGCATCGCAAAGGCGACAAAGACAGCCGAGCGGTACGTCCGTGAGTGGCTAGGCAATCGGGCAGCAGGTGGATACGTGACCTATGACGCCGGAACCGGTCGGTACCAGCTCCCTGAAGAACAGGCGATGGCACTCGCCGATGAAAGCAGTCCTTGTTTTCTCCCCGGTGCGTTTCAGGTCATCGCGGCTACATTTTCAGTCAACCCCAAGATCGAGCAGCGGTTCAAGACCGGCAAGGGCCTCGGGTGGGATCAACACGATCACCGATTGTTTGAAGGCACAGAGAGATTCTTCCGTCCGAACTACCTGGGCAACCTTGTGGCGAATTGGATTCCGTCCCTCGACGGTGTGGAGGCAAAGCTCAAGAGGGGTGCGAAAGTTGCGGATGTCGGCTGCGGGTTCGGGGCATCCACCATCATCATGGCGAAGGCCTACCCCACATCAACTTTTATCGGTTTCGATTACCATAAGGCCTCGATCCTGATGGCACGAAAACGGGCCAAGGAAGCAGGCGTGAAAAACGTGACTTTCGCAGCGGCGAAGTCCACAGACTATCCCGGCAAGGACTACGACTTCGTCGCCCACTTCGATTGTCTGCATGACATGGGCGATCCTGTCGGCGCTGCGAAACATGTGAAGAAGACGCTCGCACAGAATGGTACTTGGATGATTGTGGAGCCGTTCGCAAATGACCGTGTGGAAGATAACCTGAATCCGGTTGGCAGAGTCTTCTACGCCGCGTCGACGATGATCTGCGTACCCGCTTCCCTGGCGTACAATGGCCCAGCCCTCGGTGCCCAAGCGGGGGAGGCACGATTGCGAGATGTGGTCATGAAAGGCGGGCTCACACGATTCCGCCGCGCGACGCAGACGCCCTTCAACCTGGTGTTGGAAGCCAGACCGTGAGCCGAGAAGAATACCGCGCTCCGCCTCGCCCCAAGATGTCTGGCGGCTTGCGCTTTTTGGGTCCTACGGGCATAGTGCGGGGCAGGACCACACATTCCGGGGAGGCGACATGGCCAATCGACTAGTGGCAGAAGCGCTCGGCACGTTCTGGTTGGTGTTC
>DASQFV010000315.1:0-4800 GCA_035632975.1 Nitrospiraceae bacterium | reverse complement strand
GTTCACAGAATACGTGAGCGACGAGGCCAAGCAGTATCTGACTGAGCGGTATGGCTACAGAGACTATCTTCCGAAGGCGGCTGCTCCTGCCGCAGCAATTCCAAACAAGGCGTAAACGATTCGGAGGGAGGCTCGGACATGGCAAAGCGCTTCAACATTCGGATGGCAGGTGTCGGTGGTCAGGGTGTCGTGACTGGGTCACACATTCTCAGCACAGCAGTGATCCATGCCGGCGGTGAAAGCACGATCGTCCCATTTTATGGATCGGAAAAACGGATGGCGCCGGTCGAAAGCTACGTCCGCGTGTCGGATGAACCGATTTATGAAATCGGGGAAATCACCTTCCCGCATATCATTATTATTTTCCATCCCCAGGTCATTACCCATGGCAAATCCTATACGATGCCGTTCTACTTCGGATTGAAGGAAGATGGGATTGCACTGATCAACAACGATGGTCCAATGAGCCTTCACAGGGATCAGCAGCGTGAGTTGGATGAGCGCCGTGCAAAACTCTATTACTTTCCCGCCACCAAACTGTCCCTCGAAGTTGCAGGGATGGACCTCGCGACGAACATGGCCTTGATGGGTTGCATCGGAGCGATCACGGGACTGACCTCGGTTGACGCGCTGGAGCAGTCGGTGAAGGATCGGTTCCTAGGTAAAGGATTTGTCGTCTCCGGCGGAACCGCGGCGTTGGACAGTGTCGTCGAACGGAAATTCAAGAAGAAACAGGAGCTGATCGATAAAAATGTGGCGGTGATTCAGGCCGGCTGGAACTACGCAGTCGATCACGGTTGGGCTGCAACATCGGTCAAACGGTCGGAAGCCCGTGCGACCGTAGACGCCTAACCAGGATATAGCACGAAGGAGTACCATGTATCTGGTAGCCAATATCGATGTTGAGATATGTGCCTCGAAGAGCTGCAAGCTCTGTACGCAATATTGTCCTGAAGCGAATACCATTCAGTATAGCGAAACCATGGGGACGGATAGGGGTTTCAAGTACGGCACTGCCTATATAGCGGTGGATCGATGCAAGGGTTGTGCGCTATGTGTGTGGGTGTGCGACACGATGGCAAAAAATAATGCCATTAAGATGATTATGATCGATCAATTGCCGCTAGCCGCTGTCACCGACAACATTCGCTATGAAGAGAAAACCACAGTTGCAGTCCTGTCCAATCCAATGATTGTAGTGGGTAATTAGGGAGATACGGGAGTGACAACGACGATCGATGCAAGAGAACGCATCATAGTTCCGGGGCCGGCCGGTTTCCATCCGCCGTCGGCGGCTCAGCTGGGAGTCGCGCTTCCCGACCCAGGGCAGGGGCTCTACTATGGATTGCTGGAGCTCAATGAAGACAAGGTCATCGAAGAGATGGCCCGTAAAATGTTGACCAGCCCAAACGCCACGATTTTCCCTGGGCCGTTGGTCCTCTGGGCCTGGAACGATCATGCAGTTGAAAAGGCCAAGGCCGTGCTGGAAATTGCCGCCCAGATTCCTGACGTCATGATCATCCCCATGCCGGACTATCGCCCGAAGTATCCGAAAATCGATCCGGAAGAGGTCATCAATCCGAACCATCCGAACCTCACGATTTGGGGCAACAAGATAGAAGCTTGCGTCTTCATCGGCGTGCATTGCCATTACGCCAACTTGACCTTGAAAATGATTCGTGCCGGGACGAACTGTCTGACGATGGCGATCTGTGCGGAACAGGGGCACGAAGATGCGATGCTAACGATTCGGGATTCGGACACTATCAAGTTGAGGAAGACCGCGCAGGTCTTCAAGCGGGTGCGTGAAGAAATGGGCATTAAGTTACCGGAGAACGGCGAAAACGTGCGATTTACCGGCACGCAATCGAGAGTTCACGGCGGGAAAACTCACACCAATCCCCTCACCTTTGCGCCTGTTGCCGCGGGTGTTGCTGGCGCGGCTGCCTTCGGCCATTCGGCTGAGCAGATGAAGCGTGAAGGCTGAGCAAGGTCGAACAGCACAGGCGATATAGCTAAGAGGTGTCACCATGAGCGAAGCACTCGAAGCAGAACAGAAGACAAATCCCCAGGGCGATCCCATCACAAGTGTCGCGGCCCCTAAACCGGCCGAGACGACGGGCGCAAGGAAAGACCCCCATGCCGAAGCGAAACGGCAGAAGGTAGTCACGCCGGAATACTTGTTCCTCGAAGCCCCGCGGACGAAAGAGTTCATTACGGGCAGCGAAGCGGCGAAAGAGGCCGTTCGGCGTTCCAGCGTGGACCTAGCCATCGCCTATCCGATCACCCCGCAGAGCGAAACGATGCAGCTCATCGGCGTGCTCTACGGCGAAGGGTACGTGAAAGAGTACTACCGTGGTGAAGAAGAAGTCGGCGTCATGGCGGCGATGGCAGGCGGATCCAGAGCCGGTGTCCGCTGCTTTACGGCGACCGCCGGTCCCGGTACTCTCAGGGGTCTTGAAGGCATCTCGTCATGGCCCGGGCATCGGCTGCCCATTGTCGCCATGTTCACCTGCCGCGTTGTCAACGCCCCCTTGGCCATTCAGCCGGACAACATCGAAGTCGCCTATCTTATCAATAATGGCATGATCGTGCTCCATGCTGAAAACCAGCAGGACATGTATGATTTCATCATGGCAGGATTTGTGATCAGTGAGAAAAACGATGTGACCCTCCCGGTCGGTGTCTGCTGTGACGGCTTCTTTGTGACCCACGCCCGTGGGTACGTCCGGATGCAGGACCGCAGCATGAGGCTTCCCCCCCGTGAAGCCTGGCGTGGTGCGGTGCCGGTACTCGATGCGGAGAATCCTCCCGCCCGCCTGTCCCGCGACGCCCCGGTTCAAAAGTCCAACTTCATGGCCTATAACATCCATGCCGTGTGGCAGCAGGAAGTGTGGGCCGCGGTCGAGCGGTCTCGCAAGTACATCAGTCAGTATATAGGTGGCTTGCTTACAGCTGAGAATGTGGACGATGCCGAGGCGGTCATCATTGCCTCGGGCAGTGCCGCGGCCCAGTCACGGGAAGCCGTGCGTATTTGCGCAGAAAAGGGCATTAAGATCGGCTTGATCAAGGTCCGGTCGATCCGTCCATTCCCGACGCAGGAGTTGCGCCAGCTCTGTGCCAAGGCGAAGCTCATCGTCGTTCCGGAGTTCAATTACGTCGGATGGCTGGCCAAAGAAGTGGCCACCGCGATTTACGGGTTTTCCAATGCCAAGATCATCGGTGGGCCGCGGGTGTACGGCGGTCAGTCGATGCCGGTTGAGTTGATCGTGGACGAAGTTGAGTCCGGTCTGACCGGGAAGAAGTCGACCAACGTGGCGATGTCCTCAATCATGGGTGGAGCCGTCAATCAGGATGACGTGGCGCATTTCATGCGCAGTATCTGACACCCTTGAGCTGAATAGCAAAGGCCCGATCCTTCGCGGGATCGGGCCTTTTTATGTTCAGCTCGGGGTGCGTTATACGTGAAATGGTTAAACGTTAATCGTTTCGAAGTACCTCTTGCGTTTCACGTTTCACGAATAACGAATTTCACCCCTGCAGCTCGTCTTGCACCATGTCTTCACTCTCCGGCATGCCATAGGCGACGTACTTAGCATAGGAGAGATAGATCATTGCGCTATCCCTCATCGCTTTGGAGCCTTGCGACAGGCGGAAGACTTGGTCGGCGTCGTGGGACGGGGCGGCACCCATCGTTTCCACGTGGCTGTGAAGGAGTTCGGTGAATCGTTCCATCGAGCGTTCCACATCTTTGTAGGCCAATAAAATTGCATCTGTCATGGTTGTCCTCCTGATCACCATCAGCTTACACTATGCCCATGCAACCCTTCAACGAGAAGAAACCGGCGAGTCAGTCATCAGAAGTTCTGAAGATTCTGGCAAAGGTATCGCCAGAAAGGGATCAGGAAAAAGGGAAGCATGTGGCCTCTCGCTCCTGCGCCTCCCGCGGCACCCCCTCCACGGCGCTCTGAAGCAGAATGAGGAGGTGGCCTGGTCGTCCTCCTGCTCGCGGAACGCGCGCCCTTGGAAGGGCCTCGTTCGACGCGCGCAATAGAGGATCAACCAAGCCACCTCCCGAAGAACGACCGGAGCAGAGGAGGGGATGAGCCTGATGATCTTCTGTGCTCGCGCAACGCGCGGCCTGAGAAGGATGGGAGGGAGCGGCCAGGTGCCCTTCTTGCTCGCAGAACGCGCACGATGAAAAGGATAGGCAGGGGGCACCCATGCTGGTCCTGTGCTCACGGAACGCGCGCCCTGAGAAGGGCCTCGTTCGACGGCCGCACGTAGACCAACATGGGTGCCTCCTGCCAAGAGAGGAAGCAAACAAGCTTGGAAGGATCAATTAAATGAATGATGTTCGTTCGATGCGCGCAGTAAAGGGCAGCCTTGGCCGCTCCCTCTAAGAAAAAGTATAAGGAGTCGGAAGGCACTCGCGACGGGTAAAGGGTGTGTCTCGGCGCGTCCGGGGTGGGCGGAGGTAAAAAGTGCCCGCACGTAAGGAATCAGCCCGGCCAGCCGCCCCGGGGACAGAACGCTGATCGGCCTGTCCCTGCTTGGGATGGAACGCGGAAAACTTTCTTGCTACTGGAGAGCGTTGACAAGTTGTTGAGTACGCGTAAGAATTGCGCTGGTGGTGGTAGGCGGTATCTGCGTACTATTCCGGTCAGTATACTTAATAGCTGGGTCTCACCAATCGCAGACTCTCAACATCAGAATGACTGTCTCCACTACCGAGGAATTCATAAGGCAGATTAAGGCGACGGGTCTGGGAGCGACTCGTCGCCTTTTTGTTTTTAGGAG
>DASQFV010000314.1:0-4039 GCA_035632975.1 Nitrospiraceae bacterium | reverse complement strand
GTCATGCGCGGCTGTCCTAGTGGACGAGGTAAGTGGAACGGGGCTGCTTCTCGCATAGTTTCAACAGCGGCCTTGTCGAGACCGGGGTGTCCCGAGCTCTGAAAGACTTCCAGCTCGCCGATGCCCCCGTCCTCGTCGATCACGGCTTTCACCACGACTTTTCCCTCGGCGTGATCCACTCGAGCGGAGGCGGGGTAGCGTTTCAATTCTTCCACGCGACGTAAAATCGCCTCAGAGAGCCACCCGTAGTCGCGCGTAGTCGGCGCGGTCGTTGGTGCCGGGGAGATGGCTGCCATCTGCGTTGATGCCGGAGCCAGGTCAGCTTGTGCGGTGTGTTCGAGGATTGCGGACGGCGCGCTCGATGGTGCCGCCTGGGCAGCAGATTCAGCAGAGACTGCCACCGATGCTTCGGCCGGTTTCACAATGGATGTGGCCTTGGCGCCCATCGGTGCCACAGTCTCATGTCTGATTGGCTCGGTGGGTTGTGTTGTGTGAGTCGCTGATTGTGAGGGAGCCGTTGGTTGCGTTGGGGTCGGTGCGGGAGGCTCAGTTACCACCGGGGTGACGGCCCGCTCAGAAAACAATGGAGTCGTCTGTTGCGCAAGCGGCTGGGGCGACGGGAGTGTCTTCGCCGGCGCTGTCTGCCGCATGTGGGGAGAGGGGACCGAAGTTGCCGATGGAACAGCTGGGGCCGGAGCCTGGTTCGGGGATGATGCCGTTGGTTGAACCGGCTGTGTCGTCGACACCATGGCGACGTTCCACTTGAACGGTTCGTCCTGCGGCGCGAGTTGGATCTGCTTCACAAACAGGATAGCTGCGAGAGCCACTGTGCCGTGCAAGAGGACGGAGACGAGCCAGCCCTGGACGTGAGCTCCCTGATGGCCTCCGGAGCGATGTGGCTCAGCAGCGATCACAGGCGGATAACCTCCAGACTGACTTGTTGAAATCCCAAACCCCGCACTTCATCAACCACGGACACGAATCGTTCGAGCAAGGTGACTTTATCCGCCCGGACGACAACAGCCGATTCTCGAGGCTCCGCAGTCAGCGCACCCTGGAGTCCTCCTTCGGGAACTGCACGGTCGTTGAGATAGAGCGCGCCATTGGCAGTCAGAGTGATCACGATGGGCGCATCTTTGCGATCGCCGACTTCTTTTGCTTTTGCCAAATTGACCGGAATCTGTCCGCTGCTGATGAAGGTGGCGGTGGTCAGCACGATGACCAACAGTACCAGCATGACGTCCACGAGGGGGATGACGTTGATCTGATCAATGTCTCGTTGCATGGTATTCCTTGTGTAGGGCGAGGATCTCGGTAACCTTGCGTCGGAGCACGTTGTTCATGACGACGCAGGGAATCGCCACCAGCAGCCCGACCGCTGTGGCTTTCAACGCGAGGCTGAGCCCGATCATGATGGCATTGACGGCCATGGTGCCGGAGGTGCCCATCGTATGGAATGTGAGCATGATACCAAACACTGTGCCCAGCAAGCCAATATACGGGGCGTTCGCGGCCACCGTGCCAATGATGACCAGGCGTTTGGTCAGAGCCATTTCCAATCCCAGGCTGTTGGGGTACTGAGCGAGATCAACACGGCGGTAAAAGAGCCACCGCTCCACTGCGACGGCCACTGTCCAGACGCTGAGCGCTAATAGAAGTCCGATGACTCCGTAATCGACCACGTTTTGTAACGCGTTCATAGGCACGGCCTCATTTTCTCTACGTAATTCACGGACTGGTAGGGCTAGCGACCGTCGTGAGGGTCTATCAATGCCAGATCGTGAAAAAGCCTGTCAATGCTCTCGCGCGATCGGTTGAACCGACTGCGACACTTAACCGGTAGATTCCTCTCGCAGAAAGAGCACGGTATGGGTAGCCAGGACACGGAGTTCCACCGTAGTGCCTTCCTGATAGACGCTCGTGGAGCCTTGACTGCTATGGACGATTTGACCGGAGGGGAGACTGACCGTGTACAGATTCTCCGACCCATGGAATTGGCGAGAGAGGACGCGCGAACGGGCGCCTTCCGTGGGGACGAGGTGAATGTCGTCAGGCCGAATCATGACGACCACGGCGGTGCCGTCCTTGCACTCGAGCGTGTCGGGAAAGTCTCCCAGTTCGGTGTGGACTATGCCCTGGGACACGGTTCCAGGAATGAAGTCCGCTTGACCGACAAAGTCGGCCACGAAGGGAGTGGCCGGCATGTGGTACATCATTTCCGGTGTATCGAATTGTTCCAAGCGGCCCTGGTTGAGAACGGCGATTCGATCGGCCATGGCAAAGGCTTCGTCATGATCGTGTGTGACGAGCACGGTCGTTGTTTTCGTCCGGCGTAACAGGTCGTGCAACTCCTGGCGCATGCGTCCAGCCATGTCAGGGTCCAAATTGCTGAATGGCTCGTCGAGCAGCAGTACGACGGGATTCTGGACGAGGGCGCGAGACAACGCGACCCGCTGTTGTTGGCCGCCTGATAATTCGTGAGGATACCGCCGCTCGAATCCCTCCAGTCCTGTGAGGCGCAGCATTTCCTGGACCCGCGCGGCGCGTTCGCTTCGGGCGAGATGAGAGAGCCCAAAGGCGATGTTGTCCTGAACGCGCAAGTGGGGAAACAGCGCATACTCTTGAAAGACCATCCCCACGTGCCGGCTCTCCGTAGGGATCATCACGTCCGGCGACGACACGAGTTGGCCCGATAAGAAAAGTTGGCCGGAGCGAACCGGTTCAAATCCGGCGATCGCCCGCAGAATTGTCGTCTTCCCACATCCTGAAGGGCCAAGTAGGCAGAGAATTTCTCCTTCCCGTGCCGCGAACGAAATTCCCTGGACCGCGGGCCGTCCGGTTTCGTAGGCGCAGGAAACATGGCGCAGTTCCAAGACCGAGGAGGCCGGTGTAAAGAGATTGCCCTGGAACGTGGCTTCCCGTGAGGGAGTTGGTGCGGTGGAATTGTCTATTGCCACTGAATCACGATCCTTCCTCTAGCAGGATGCGGAGAGACTATTTCGGTGCAGCAAAACTTCGATGATTCGCACGTCTTGGATAAGAAGAGAACACCCTTGTAGGATGCTCAAAAAGGCCGCCCAGCGCGGCCGCAGCGAGTGAAGACCCGAGGCGTACCCTCTGGGGTACGTTAAGGATCTGAACGATGCGAGAACGAAGCTGGTGGACTTTTTCAGCATCTCCTACTAGGCAGCGCGCCAATCTTTCGACACTAACAAGGCCAGTGCCGGGAGGCTCAGCAAGACAATGAGGAGCGCGGAGGGGGCGGCGAGCTGATAATACTCCTCGCTCGCTTCCATCCAGACGCGAATGGCCAGGGTGTCGAATCCCACCGGCCGCAACAAGAGAGTCGCAGGTAATTCCTTCATTGTCTGAAGGAATATCAAGACCCAGGCCACGACAAATCCGTTCCGGACGAGCGGCAGCGTCACCCGTCGCCAGGTGTCACGCATTCCAAGTCCGAGTGTGCGGGCAACCTCTTCCAGATTCGGCGAAATGTGCTGGAGCGCCGGCTCCAGCGACTGGAGCCCGGCCGGGAGAAAGTGAATCACGTAGGCCACAATGAGGACCAGCACCGAGCCATAGAAAACAGGGACCAGTTTGGTAAAGAGGACAAGGACGGCCAGTGCCGCCACCGGTCCTGGAAGCACATAGCCGGCATAGGCGGCTTGCAGGCAGCCCAGGTTCAGCATAGTCGGGCGGCGGCTGGCGAGGTAGGCAAGCGGCAAGCCGATCAACACGCCGCCGGTGGCGGCGCTGGCGGCCAGGATGCCGCTGTTCCAGACGAACCCGAAGAACCGGCTGTCGAGTGTTGCCTGCGCCTCGGGCGACAGGCTCCATTGAACCAATAGCGAGGCTGGGAGTGCGAAAGCCGCGCCGACGATCAGTCCGAGATAACCGGTGACGGCGACGGTGCCGAGCCAGCCATATTGGTGCCGTTGCGGGGCCCGGTAGTGGCCGGTGGTCTGGTAAAACCGGCTCCGTTGTCGGAACCACCGTTCAGTGATCAGGAAAATCAGCGCGAGCCCGACCAGCAGGATGC
>DASQFV010000313.1:0-2924 GCA_035632975.1 Nitrospiraceae bacterium | reverse complement strand
GCGATCAATTCGAAGCAGGATGTCCACAATCCATCGGTCGTGAAGGTGGTCACGGACCATCTCGGCAACGCCCTCTATTTCTCACGCGCAGCGATTCCATTGGTGCGGGACGATGTCGGCCGCCGAGCCGTCGAAGGGTTGCATTACATTCACCTCGGTCTGTACATGTACCGGCGCGACACCTTATTGAAGCTGGCGTCCCTTCCCACCGGACGGCTGGAGGATGCGGAAAAGCTCGAGCAGTTGCGCGCGTTGGAGCATGGCATTCCGATCAGAGTCTGGGAAACCAACCATGCCTCGTTGCGGGTGGATACGCCGGAGGATGTCGCGTCGGTGGCAGAGAAGCTCCAACAGTGTGACGTCATCGAGCGGGAGTTGGGCACGCTGAAGGCAGCCCCTTCCAGGTAAGGATGGCATGCCTGTCAGAATCATACGATCCGACAAGATGGGGGCCACGATGAGCAAGTTCATTTTTGTCACAGGCGGAGTCGTTTCTTCCTTGGGGAAAGGGCTAGCCTCGGCCTCGATCGGCAACCTGCTCGAGAGTCGAGGGTTGAAGATCACGTTCCTCAAGCTCGATCCCTACATCAACGTCGATCCCGGCACGATGAATCCCTATCAACACGGGGAAGTCTACGTGACGGACGACGGTGCGGAAACGGACCTGGACCTCGGTCACTATGAACGGTACACGTCCCTCACCCTCACCAAAGAAAACAACTACACGACCGGCAGGATCTACCATTCGGTCATCACGAAGGAGCGTCGCGGCGACTACCTCGGCGGAACGGTGCAGGTGGTGCCCCACGTCACCGACGAGATCAAACAGTGCATCATGCGCATCTCCCAGGGGATGGACGTGACGATCGTGGAGATCGGCGGCACGGTCGGTGACATCGAGAGCTTGCCCTTCCTTGAAGCGATTCGCCAGATGCCGTACGACGTAGGCCGCGAGAACGTGCTCTATGTCCACCTTACGCTGGTGCCGTACATCGGTACAGCCGGTGAGCTGAAGACCAAACCGACGCAGCACTCTGTCAACAAGCTCCGGGAGATCGGAATTCAGCCGCATATCCTCCTCTGCCGAACCGATCGGTATCTCCCACCGGAGCTCAAGGGCAAAATCGCAATGTTCTGTAACGTCGAGAAAGACGCGGTGATCACGGCCAAGGACGTCGATACGATTTATGAAGTGCCGATCGTATTCCGGAAGGAAGGGCTGGACGAGCTGATCGTTCGCCTGCTCCATCTCGAGACTGGTCCGCCGAACCTGCGCGAATGGGATGCAATGGTCCAGAAGATCAAGTATCCGAAGCATGAAGTCACAGTCGCCCTGGTCGGCAAGTACGCGGGTTTGAGGGAATGTTACAAGAGTCTCGCGGAATCGCTCGTCCATGGCGGTATCGACCATGAAACGCGGGTAAACATCCAGTGGATCGAATCGGAGGAGATTGAACGGCAAGGGACCGAGCGTATCCTGCGCGAGGTCGATGGCATTTTGGTTCCCGGCGGGTTCGGCGCGCGCGGGATCGAAGGTAAAATCGCCGCAATTCGATACGCCAGGGAACACCAGATTCCGTTTCTCGGCTTGTGTCTGGGCATGCAGTGCGCGACGATCGAGTTTGCGCGGAACGTCGCCGGGCTGGCCGGCGCAAACAGCGCCGAATTTGACGAAGCCTCTCCCTATCCCGTCATTCATTTGATGTCCGATCAGCAGTCCGTCAGCGACAAGGGCGGGACGATGCGCCTTGGGTCCTATGTCTGTACGCTTGGGGAGGGAACCCTTGCCCAAAAGATGTACGGGGTGAGCGAAGTGCGTGAGCGTCATCGGCATCGGTACGAATTCAACAACGCGTACCGCGAGCAATTCCTTGCCAAGGGATTCGTGCTGAGCGGGCTTTCGCCGGACGGCCGGCTTGTCGAGATCGTCGAGTTACACGACCATCCCTGGTTTCTGGCAACGCAGTTCCATCCGGAATATAATTCGCGGCCCCACCGTCCGCATCCGCTGTTTAGCGGATTTGTGGGAGCGGGGCTGCGCCGCAAATGCGGCCACTGAGATGAGATGCTGAAACTGGCTTTCAACGGCGTTCTCAACTCGACAAGATCCTCAACGTAGCCCACTCGGGTCACGAGCTGTCTCGGCAGCTCGGGGGTGGGCGGGTGAGAACAATACGCCTCCGGTTTCGACTCGCCTGCGGCCTCCATGGGAAAGGGGGGCGTCTTGGCGCCCCCGGGGTTGGGCGGGTGAGAAAGATAGACTGGTTTGAGCATCTCACGGGATGAAGAAAAAAAGCTATGGCGCACGAAGTCCAAATCGGTTCATTCAAAGTCGGTGCAGGCCATCGGCAGTTTCTGATTGCCGGGCCCTGTGTCATCGAGAGTGAACAGCTCGTGCTGGAGACGGCGGCGCGCATCGCTGAGATTGCCAAGTCTCTGGGCATGCCCTATATCTTCAAATCGTCCTTCGATAAAGCGAACCGAACCTCGATCACATCGTATCGCGGACCGGGTCTCGAAAAAGGCCTGGCGGTGCTGAAGAAGGTCAAGGATCAGCTGAACCTTCCTGTCTTGACGGACGTCCACACCGAAGAACAGGCGACCGAGGCAGGGAAGATCGTGGACCTGCTCCAGATTCCCGCGTTCCTCTGCCGGCAGACGGATTTACTCATAGCAGCGGCGAAGACCGGCAAGGTTGTGAACGTGAAGAAGGGCCAGTTCCTCTCCCCGCAAGAAATGGGCAACGCGGTGACAAAAGTGGAGGAGGCCGGAAACAGGCGGATCATCCTGACCGAACGAGGATCGTCGTTCGGCTACAACAATCTCGTCGTCGATATGCGGTCCTTCCCTGTCCTTCGGAGCTTCGGCTATCCGGTGGTTTTCGACGCCACCCATAGCGTGCAATTACCGGGCGGCGGAGGAAC
>DASQFV010000312.1:0-5031 GCA_035632975.1 Nitrospiraceae bacterium | reverse complement strand
AATCATTCCGCGTTTCATGAGTGCTCCTTTCCCTGACGGCTAGGTTGCCGTCATGCATCCATCGAGCGGTCGACGAGTGGCAACAGGTCGCGTTCTTCGTTCACGAAGAGAGTCCGGACTGACTGCATCATATCCTCGAAGAACTCATCCCATGCCTGGTCGTCGTCCGCTTCAGCTTGCTGCAATGTATAGATCATCGCTTTAACTTCTTCGTGTTCCAGCTCGGCGGCCCCGATGAGTTCCCGGCCCTGCGATCCCGACTTCTGGATCTCCTGGAATAGAAGGCCCTCTTCGAGTTCAAGGTGCGATGCGAGTTGGTGAAGGATTTGTTTAACGATAGCGTCCCGTGAATCGGCTGGAGAGCCGAGGTAGAGATGATATAATTCCAGGATCCGTCGATGACCGTCCTTGACCACTCGTCCCATATCGACGCCCGGAGATGAAGGTTCTAAGAACCTGTCCTGTACCATGGTCCACCCTCCCTGGTGTTTACCCTCTCTGGATAGGAGTTTGTTTCGACTCGCACTCACTGTGTATCGTCTAAGGCTCCACAGGTACTGGGCTAGACCCTAGGGGCAAAAGAAAACAAATGGGCGCAAGGGCTGAGGGCTAGGGCTTCTTCTAGTATTTCGGAGCTGTCCCAGCACAGTATGCTCCTGATCACCATGCGTCTTTACGAGGAAGGACAATGAAATCGAAGCTGTCTATGGTCTTTCCCTTCCTAGGACCTTTAGTAGTAGCCTTTTGGCATTCCCCGGCCTGGCCGGCTGATGTCACTCCTATCCCTCCCCCTTTAGAATCACGCCCTGTCAATCCTCAGGGATTAACTACGCCTCCTCCTTCTCGTATAGATCCAGGTATTGAACGCCGCCCCAAGACGGTTCCTCATCCCCGTTCGGCAATCAGTCCTCCCATTGTCGATCCCAAGATGGCGATCGACCCGGAAACGGCTCCTCCTGCCATGGGGAAAACGAAGCCAAGTGGCTCAAATGAACCCCCTAGCAATCCTTCGACTCGCTGAATGCCAGCTGACTTCTGTGCTTAGGACTGGTCGCAGAAAATAGGAAATATCCGCGGTCTGGTCAAAATTGCTCAGCAAGCAGACTCCGCTGAACGTACAGTTAAAAAAGGCGTTTTTTACATTACCCCCTACCCCATCTAACCGAGGAGGTTCCCATGGTATCGGTTCCAAAAATCGTCGGTGTCCTATCCTGTAGTTTCTTGCTGTGCCTGGGTCTGTCCCCTGCCGCGCAGGCAGGGAATTCGGCTGCGGCTAAAGACGAAATGAAATCTGGCCAATCTGAGAAAAAGAGCGATCAAGCCGGTCAAAAGAAAATGGGCGATCAGGCTGGTCAGAAGAAGATGGGCGATCAAGACAAGATGAAGGGCGGCCAATCAGAGGGCAGCAAGACGAGCAAGGGCGAAGGGTTAAGCGTCGAAGGCGATAACTCTTTCGTCAAGGGGCAGGACGGAAAAGATGTGCGGTTGCGTACCGATCAAAGTACTGATCAACCCACCAAGAAGACGGGAGACCCGGCCCGGGGAACTGATGCCGGTGAAACTGATGCCGAGAAGGGGAAGGACGCCAGCCGTTCGACTGACTCCCCTATCGAATCAGGTAAGCCCGGTTCGATGGCGCAGTAGTCATTGTCTCAGTGGAGTGGAGCACCCATGACGTTGACTTACCAATCTCCCAAAATTACGTAATGGAGGAACGCATGTCGACCATCGAGAAATCCATTGAAGTCAACGTGCCTTTGCGGACGGCCTACAATCAATGGACGCAGTTCGAGGAATTTCCCCGGTTCATGGAAGGCGTGAAAGAAGTCACCCAGCTTGACGACACACGTCTTCATTGGAAAGCAGAGATCGGGGGCCAGGACAAAGAGTGGGATGCGGAGATCACCGAGCAGGCGCCGGACCAGCGTATCGCATGGACGAGTCGAGGCGGCGCCATCAATGGAGGGGTCGTGACTTTCCACCGACTCTCGGATGCCACGTCCAAGGTCATGCTGCAATTAGAGTATGACCCTCAGGGCTTCGTCGAAAATGTAGGTGATGCATTGGGTGTGGTGTCGTCGCGTGTCCAGGGAGATCTGGAGCGATTTAAGGAATTCATCGAGACGCGGGGTCGCGAGACAGGGGCATGGCGAGGCCAGGTCTGAGGGGTTTGCTCAAACCTTCTCACGCGCTGGCGATTCGCTCGGCCCGAGTACAATTGAAGGAGGTGGATAAAATGGGAACATCGGACAGACATGAATCAAGCAGCTTATCGGCATTTATTACCGGAGCGCTGGTTGGCGCGGGTATCGCGTTGCTCTTCGCGCCACAGTCGGGTGCGCAGATGCGCGGGCTTCTTCGTGACTATGCAACACGCGCCAAAGATGAACTCGATGAAGTCGTCGATCACGGCGCCGACGTGTTGGGCAACGCCGTTGAGCGCGGTCATGAATTCGTCGAGAAGGGAAAGGAGTCATTGCGTGGGGCTGGCCGCCAGGCGAAGGGATTTGCCGAGGCGGGAAGCAAAGCGATTGATGAATCACAGGACGAACTGGCGTCACAGCACCGCTAGGCGCCCGCAGGCGACTGTGCCCGATAGGAGCGCTCACTTTCAACCATAGAGGAGATTCTTATGTATCGCTTAGTCATGGTCGGTATTCTCGGAATAAGTTTTATGTTCCTGACGGCCTGCCAGTCAATGAGCGGAAAAACCGCAGGCCAAACCATAGACGACGCTACGGTGACCACGTCGGTTCAAGCAAAGTTGACGGGGGACAAGGCGTCGAATTTTTCACGGATCGATGTGGATACCAACCGGAGTATTGTCACGCTGAACGGCGTGGTGCGTACCGCGGAGGAGAAATCGCGGGCGGAAGCTCTCGCGCGGCAGGTGAATGGAGTGTCGAAAGTGAACAACAACCTGCAAATCCAATCTATGTCTAAGGAGTAATCCCTGACCGTGGTCCTCGCTCTTCCAAAGACATTCGCTGAATCGTAATGATGGGGGCATTCAGGGCCGATGAAGAAAGTGCGGTATGCGGTGGTGGGGTTGGGTCACATTGCGCAGGTGGCGGTGCTGCCGGCGTTCCAGCACGCACGGATAAACTCTCAGTTGAGCGCCCTGGTGTCAGGAAGTCGAGTCAAGTTATCAAAGCTTTCCAAAACTTACGGGGTCGAGCACGTCTATGGTTATGATCGCTATGACGAATGCCTGCAAAGCGGTGTAGTGGATGCCGTCTACCTGGCACTTCCCAACCATCTCCACAAACGCTACGCCAGCGCGGCATTGCGCAGGGGCATCCATGTCCTTTGCGAAAAACCGTTGGGGCTGACAGCATCGGATTGTGAGGCGATTATTCGTGCGGCAAAGGAAGGCGGTGCGAAGCTCATGGTTGCGTACCGCCTGCACTTCGATCAGGCGAATCTGAAGCTTATCAGCCTGGCGCAGTCGGGACGCCTGGGAGCTCTGCGCATTGTGCATTCTCTGTTTACCCAGCAGGTCCGCGAAGGAGATACGCGGTTGGACCCGAAGGTCGGCGGAGGACCGTTGCCCGATATCGGGATCTATTGCATTAATGCGGCCCGCTACGTGTATCAGGCGGAACCGTACGAAGTGCTCGCCATGCGACTGAAAAGCAAGGACCCGCGATTTCGTCGCGTGGAAGAGATGGACGGAGCGTTTCTGCGATTCCCCGGGGACCGCCTTGCGTCGTTTGTTTGCAGTTTCGGCGCGTCAGACCGTGCCGACCTTGATGTCGTCGGAACGAAAGGGAGTGTGCGCCTTGAATCCGCCTATGAGTATTCGGTCGGCATGAAACAAATCACTCGTATCGGTGGACGTACGAAGACGCACCGCTACCCCGTTCACGACCAGTTCGCGCCACAGCTGCGGTATTTTTCGAATTGCATTCTTCGGAACCGGGAACCCGAGCCGTCCGGCTACGAGGGTATGATCGACGTGACGGTCATAGAAGCCTTGCAGCGGTCGGCGCGGTCCGGTCGACCCGTGAGGGTAGCGGTGTCGGCGAAACGAACTCGTCCCTCGCGCAACCAGATGATGCGAATTCCGCGTCCCCGGGTGCCGCCAAAGGTTCGCGTGACGTCACCGACTCGGTAGAAATGCTCAGTTTATCGACGCGCCGCATCGGTCTCAGAGCGAGAGTCTCGCTGGCGACGAGTTCCGCCGATGACCTGCACGAGGGCGGGAACAGCTTGACGGACCATCTCACGGAGGAGACCGCGTCCAAATCGGATGATGCCATTCCTTGCCACACCGAGTTCGTCTTGGACGGCTCGTTCCAACTCGGCCCACACTGGGAGCCGATCGGCCGGGCCTGGCTCCCCTCTCCCCTGGTCCGCCGCTGGCTGGGAGTAAAAAGGGTACACTCCGGACTCCCTCCGTTCGGACGATGCTGAGCCGCTCTCAGGCATCATCGCCGCGCCCTTCGCGCCAGGTGGGTAATAGGGGACCACCCCGGACGTGATTCGCCAGCCACGACGGTAGATGCTACCGACCGCATAGCCGAGGCCCAGCGCCCCGCCCACGAATACCCACGGGTGGCGTGTCATTTGCACGCTTGGATCGAGGGCTTCCTTGGTCACCTGCATCGTTTCCCGCACCGACGAGGTCGTCTTGTCCGCAAGCTCAGTCATCGTCTCCCTCGCATGTTGCATCGTTGTCCCAATATGTTGCTCGATTGTTCCAAGCTTTTCTGCAATCGCCACTCTGGTCTGGACGATATCTTTCATGTCTTGGGCAATGCGCTCAGCACCGTTGTCCATGATCTCCCTCTCTTTCTCAGCCCCATTCATCAAGGCTCGATGACAGGATTCACCCTTTCCGGATTCGAGAGAGCAGGTATCCCACTGAGAACCCAATCAAGAGCGCCTGAAACGGGTAGCGTCTGATCAGAGTCTCCGCGTCCTCGACCGCACCCACCATTCCATTTCCCGTAAGATAATCGGTAGAGGCCTGGATGCCCTCCGAGACGTTCTTCATCGCGACGCGGGCACTCCGTTTGGTTCGGCGCA
>DASQFV010000311.1:0-4462 GCA_035632975.1 Nitrospiraceae bacterium | reverse complement strand
CTGCAGCATCGCGGACAAGAAGCCTCCGGCATCGTCTCTGGCGATGGCGAGCAGTTTCATGTCCATAAGGGGAAGGGACTTGTCGCGGATATCTATACTACCCACGCGCTCGACCAATTAACCGGTTCGATGGCGATCGGTCACAATCGCTACTCCACTGCCGGGGGGAACGATCTCAAGAACGTTCAGCCGCTCTCGGTCAACTTTGCGTTTGGGAATCTCGCACTCTCCCACAACGGCAACCTCATCAATGCCCAAGTGCTGCGTCACGAGCTCGAAGCGTACGGCGCCATCTTTCAGTCCACCTCAGACAGCGAAGTCATCATCCATCTGATCGCCCATTCGCGGGCCGATACGTTGCTGGCCCGCATCATCGATGCGTTGAGCCAAGTTCGCGGGGCGTTTTCGATCGTCTTGCTGACGGACGACGAGATCATTGCAGTACGCGACCCGCATGGGTTCCGGCCGCTCTGTCTCGGTCGGCTGGGTGATACCTATCTCGTGGCCTCGGAGACCTGCGCGTTCGATCTGCTCGGAGCTGAAATTGTCCGCGAGATCGAGCCCGGCGAGTTGGTCGTGTTGAACGAAAAGGGCGTGACGAGTTACAGGCCGTTTGCGCCGGTCAATCCGGCCATGTGCGTCTTTGAGTATGTGTACTTTGCTCGGCCGGACAGCAAGATCTTCGGCGCGAACGCGGTCTATGTCACGCGCAAGGCTTTGGGTAGGCAGCTGGCGCTGGAATCGTCGGTGCCGGCGGATATCGTCATTCCCGTACCGGACTCCGGGGTCCCTGCCGCGCTCGGCTATGCCGAGGGGGCGGGGATTCAGTTCGAACTCGGGCTGATTCGGAATCACTATGTCGGCCGCACCTTCATTGAACCGGAACAATCGATCCGCCACTTCGGCGTAAAGGTAAAGCTCAATGCCGTGCCGGAGGTGCTGGAGGGAAAGCGGGTTGTCGTGGTTGATGATTCGCTGGTGCGGGGAACGACGAGTCGTAAAATTGTGAAGATGATTCGCAATGCCGGAGCCAAAGAAGTGCATGTGCGCATCAGCTCGCCGCCGATCATCTCGCCCTGCTTCTACGGCATCGACACGCCCACCAGGAAGGAATTGATTGCCTCCAGTCACACGACCGAAGAGATTCGGAAGTACATTACGGCCGATAGCCTCGCCTATTTGAGTCTCGATGGCATGCTGAACGCCTCCCCCGGCACACCGGGCCAGTACTGCAACGCCTGCTTTACGGAACGCTACCCTATTCCCCTGACCCGCGCTGAGGAATGGCAGTTGGGCCTCTTCGAACCATCCTCCTAGCAGGCTGCTGAAAACGCCCGCCAACGTCGTTCTCACCTCAGAAAAATCCTCAACGTACCCCAGAGGGTACGCTTCCGGTGTTTTCTTCGGCTGCGGCCTTGTTGGTCGGACGTTTTGAGCAGCCTGCGGGATCTGGCACTGTGGCTACTGTGTGGGGCTCTGCGCCATTGCCCATGAAAAAATCAGCATGGTAGGATAGCAGTGCAGCGAGGAGCTGCGTAATGTTGAATGATGAATGCAATGTTGAATTTTCAGACTGGTCGGAAATTCAACATTTAACATTCAGCATTGAACATTGAGGAGAAGGGGGGCGTTATGAAAAATATATGGATCACACTCTTCTCGCTGCTGGTCCCTGCTCTTGTGGCCCAGCTGGCCTTCGCCGAGGGACTGTTCAAGGTGGGCGAGAAGGCGCCTTCGTTTGCGCTGACGGCCATCACCGGCGAGACTGTGGGGCTGGATACCTATAAGGGGAAGGTCGTGGTACTCGGACTGTTTCATATCTGCGACCCCTGTATGATGCAGGGATCGACGCTCCAAAAAGTTTTCGAGATGACGAAAGGAAAAGACGTGGCCGTGCTCGGCGTCAATTCTTCCGGCAACTCGAAGAAGGAAGTTGGCGAGTTTTTATCCGCTTTTCCTGTGAAGGTCGTCTATCCCTATCTGCTTGATCCAAAGAGGGTGACGGACAAATTGTACGGCGGAGGGAAGTTTATTCCCAATGTGTATGTGATCGATCAGCAGGGCGTGATCCGGTGGCAGCGTGTCGGCAATATGGATCTGGCGGGTGAAGCGGTGATTGTGGAGGAAGTCGAAAAGCTGTTGGCGGGTGGAACCAGTAAGATGTAACGCGTGCCACGGGTGAGGAATCCCGCTGCTCGCGGAACGCGCAGGATACAGCAGTGCTCGTCCGACGCGCGCAGACTAGGATCCCTCACCCGTGGCGCACAAGAAATACCGACTTCCGTGGAGAGGGAGGGGAAAGAAGACGATGGATGAGATGGAGGAGGGAAAACAGAAGTTTTTGGAAGTGGTGAAGGGGACTGATCTTGCTGTGCAGGTCGTCATTCCCGTCACGCCTTCCAATAGTATGTTCCTGATTTCCCTGACGAAGGGGCCGAATCGAAAGTTTATTACGATCTCTGAAGACGACATCATCGATCTGCCCAACGAAGCCAGTATCCTGGCTAAGGTGACGAAAACCGTCAAAGATGCCGTCGCTGCCTTGTGAAGACGTGAAGCGTGAAACGTGAGGCGAGGTAACGCAAGGAGCCGCCAGTTCTAAGCTCGTTGATCCGCGCTATCAGCCATTGTCTATTGGCCCTGATGAAAAACCTCCTTCCCGGCATCTGGCAATGGTCCTGGTTCTCTGAGGAGAAGCAGCTCGATTTCAACGGACTCTTCCTAACGGTCGGGGAACACAAGATTCTCGTCGATCCTCCGCCGATGACAGGCGAAGCCAGTTCCGTGATCCTCCGCAACGGCCCCGTCGATTACATCATCGTGACGAATCGCGACCATGCCCGCGAAGCGGCACAGTACCAAGAGGAGTTTCGCTGCCAGCTGCAAGTGCCGGAGGCCGACGCGTCGCAGATGGACCTCAAGCCGACCAAAACGTTCAAAGACGGGGAATTGCTCACGGGCGGAATTTGGGCGATCCAGCTGAAAGACCAGAAGTCTCCCGGCGAATCGGCCTTGTTCATTCAGCAGGGGAAAGGCGTGCTGATTGTCGGCGATGCGTTGATCGGGAAACCGGCTGGCTCAGTCAGGTTCCTGCCTGCAGAAAAATACGCCGATGTGACGAAAGCCCATGAGGGACTGCGACGTCTCCTCAAGTACAATTTCGATAGTGTGTTGGTCGGCGACGGTGTTTCGATTCTCACCGGCGCCAAGCAGGCGGTCGAACAGTTGCTCCAGCCCTCATCATGACGCTACGCAACGGACTCTCCGAAGAACTCAACCGTCAGGGAAACGAGCATTTTTCGCGCGGGCTCTACACCGATGCCTATACCTGCTATGCGAAGGCGCTGGAATGCGACCGGTTGACCGGGGATCAGCGGGCGTTGGCCGCCACGCTGGGAAATCTCGGGAACATTTGTGCGGTCAGTGGACGTCGGGAGTCGGCCCAGACCTACTATCAAGAGGTATTGGAACTCCAGAAGATTCTTGGAGATGAGAAGGGGATCGGGACGACATTGGGCAATTTAGGGAATCTCAGAGCCGATGCGGGCGAATGGGATCGCGCCAAGGCCTACTATCTCGAAGCGATGGATCTGATGTGCAAGACTCAGGATGATGCCGGCAAGGCGGTGCTGTTTTCGGATCTTGGCCTGGTCGCACGGGAGGCGAAAGCGTACGAGCAGGCGATCGGATACTATGAACAGTCGTTGGTCCTGATGAGGCGATTGGGAAACGAGGGTGGCGTGGCCGATGCCTGGCGCATGATCGGTCGAACGTTTTTGCTCCAGCAGCGCTACGACGACGCCATCGCCTGTTGCCAAACCAGCCAGTCCATCGCCGAGCGATCGCGCGATGAGTTGAGGACAGGCGGGGCTCGTTATGTGTTGGTCCAATGTTATGAAGAGACGGGCAAGCTGCGTGAGGCGGCGGATCTTCTTGAACTGGTGGTGCATATGGATCGCAAATATCAGCTGCCGAAACTTGAAGAGAATACCCGACGTTTGGCCGCCCTGCGTGCCACCCTCCTGGGGCAGGATGAGGCGCCGCCTCATCGAAAGACGCACGCATGAGTGACGGAGCTTCGCCGACCTGGGCCGCTCTCAGGGCCTCGCTGGCCCCCACATTTCCTCAACTACTGGAATCGGAAGCCGGCGGTGCGTTGGTGATGGATCTTGGTTCCGACGGATGGCTGCTGGAACTTACGCCGGACGGGCAGTTGCTCTGCCAGTATGGTGTGGCGATCGAAGATGTGATGACCCTTCTGTCCGATGGGACGCCGGAAGATCTCGGCACTGACGAGATTGCGAAGCAGGCCAAGTACTTTATCCAACCGGCAGTTTCAAAGTATCGTGCGCTACTGTTGAAATCTGGATTTTCCGAACAGACCGAGATGAACGATGCGTATGTGGCCGCTCGATTCGAACGGAGCGTGGACGTGACAAATCCAATAGCCGTGCAGGACTTG
>DASQFV010000310.1:0-8036 GCA_035632975.1 Nitrospiraceae bacterium | reverse complement strand
CTTCGAGGATATGATGCAGTCAGTCCGGACTCTCTTCGTGAACGAAGAACGCGACCTGTTGCCACTCGTCGACCGCTCGATGGATGCATGACGGCAACCTAGCCGTCAGGGAAAGGAGCACTCATGAAACGCGGAATGATTCAGTTGCTGCTCTTGTCGGCGCTTTTTCTCCAGGGCCCCATCGTCAACAGTGCCGACCCCATGGAGACGAGCCCGTCCCCCCAGCCGTCACCAGGCCCAACAGATCCTCTACCCAAACCTACTTCACCGGCACCGGGGCCCCCTGAGCCGAAATTGCCGAACCAGATTTTGTCCGGCACCCAGAACATATCACGCCCGTAAAAATTATCGGGAGGAACTGGCTCTATCCGAGTGAGCGGTAGGAGTAAACAGATCTAGAACCAGACGGTCGCGTCTCTCCCTGCGAAGTAAGGCCCGGTAACCACCGTGACTGAAGGCGAACGCATGCCACGCATTCGGATTGGCACACTCAGGCGAACGAATCTGATTGTACTGGCTTTCATGTTGTGGGGAGCGCCTCTGGCGCAGGCACAAGACAGCCTTGAGGACTTGCAGAAGAGAAAAACGATTGCGGAAGCGCAGAAAGCGGCTATAGAAGCGGAGACCGCACGCGATGAGGCTCGGAAGAAACGATCCGAATTGGTTGCTCCGCTCGATCAAGTCAAGAAGGCGAAGGTGGATGCAATGGAAGCAGCCAACTCGGCCGGCGTCCAGAGTCATTGCATGCAATGTCTTGAAGCCACACGGGAAGAATTGAGAAAGTGCCTCGATGCGGCCATTAGTCGAGAAGATAAAAAATCATGTTTGGAGAAGCAGGAAACACGAGCGAGTACTTGCGATAACGGTGAGTGCAACCTTGAAAGGGCGCAGAGTCCGATTGAGAATGATTGATCACGGATTCTCGACCTGGAGGATCTTCAGCCGCACCACGACGGGTTTCCCCGCAAGCGGATGGTTGTAATCCAATACAACCGTCGTGTCCAATACTTCTGCCACAGTCGCGAAGTCGCCCAGGGCATTCTGCACGATAGCTCCCTCTTTCGCTCCAGGCGGCAGAAGAGTTTTTTGAACAATGAGTTTTTTCTCGGCATCATAAGTGCCAAAACCTTCCTCGGGGCTCAATTCAACCTTCTTTTCCTCCCCTGGTTTCATTCCGACGATTTCTTGCTCCAACGCTGAGATGATCTCCTGCCGACCCTGAATAAACTCGCTAACATTGCCGTAATCGATCCCGGGAGAGTCGGGAACGGTGGCCACATACTGGAATGTGACTAACGAATCTTCCAGGACCCGCGAACTCTCCGCCTCGGGAGAACGAGAACTTGCTTGTGGAGACTTAGCTCCAACGACGTATCCCCCAAAAAGCATTATGCAAGCGAGACTGACTATGAGACTCACTTTTGTAAGGTCGAATCGTCTCATAACCCCTCCTTCTCGAATCGGGCTCACGACAAATTGCCGGCTCACTCAACGCGCTGAAGGGTCGTGGTATGCCCTTTGTCGGTGATATAGGCTTTGACCTTATCTCCCACCACTACCTTGTCCAGTTTCGTGCTCGTATCGACGTGAATCCTTGTTTCTTTACCATCAGTGTCCTTGATCCAATAATATTCGCCATCCATCTTCATCAGCGTGCCTTTGACCGTGTCTTTAGTGAAGCGCTCCCCCAAGGTCGGTTTCGCTTCTTTGTCCGCCATCGGATCGGCGGCTCCAGCTATACCGGGTCCAAAACAGACGACCACCGTGAATATTGACAATGCGAGCTTGTTCATACGTCCTCCTTGTTAATTTCGATTCCTGCCTATTGGGCGACCGTCTACCGGTTCTCAACGACGGACGGGCAGATCGGAAGTTCTGCCTGTCTGAGACAAGCCCAGCCCTCGAAGAATGGACAGCCAGAGCCATCTCGCCTTCGTGTGTCGTAAAGGTGGATTGCATACCCGCAAGACGCCGGATCGTAGGAGAGGCATCATATACCGTGACATATCTCCCTCCTTTTCGGTTACGGAGCGTAGCGGTGACGCAGAATGGTCTCGTCAATGATGTCGCCGCACTGAATACAGCGCCAGGCCCAAGATCCTACCCCGATGTGCCCAATATCCAGATCCATGCAATGCTCATCCACTAGCACACCCCCGCACCGCCAACACGCAACCGACCGGTGCGCAGGATGCGTAACCGATCTTTGAGGAAGAGTCGTTGTGTTGCTCATGTAGCCCTCCATGCTACCGTGATCGATCGTTATGCGTTTCCGAGCCATCACACTTGTTGTCGGTATTCACGCTGTCCTTGAGTCTGCATGAGAACAACCCCCGGTGATGCTAGAGAAGACCCTAGGTCTGATCCCCCACATGCATCTTTCTCCGCCTAGGGCAACCTCTAGTTTTCCTGCACGCAGCACACGAGTATATAAATAGTGTTGCCCACTCTGGATTTCGCCCGTCCCCTCCGTGAGTCCAAGTTTCGAGGGCGTGAACAGTTTCGAGTTTTTCAATCAGAAGGCGACACTCCCAAGTTTCGCAATCATGTCAATGCACAGAAAGGATCGATTATGACCAAGTATGGCAAGGGTGCACAGCGATCGGTCAAGCGGGCGATGCATAAACTGAAGGAAGGTACTTTAAAAAGCGGGAAGAGTGGCGAGCGAGTCGACAGCAGAAAGCAAGCCATCGCTATAGGACTTTCGGAAGCCAGGCGCAAAGGGGCGAAGGTGCCTAGCAAATAAATTCCTGACTATGGCGGGAGGACGTAAACTGTTCGATTCATAGGAGGCCACATCATGGAAACGCAAGACTGCGGCATGAAAGCTGTACATCTGTTGGCGCTCGGAGCCCTCGTCGTCACGCTGGCGACTGCATTCAGTTTCCCGGTTCAAGCACGGGACAAGAGTGCCGTCCTGAAAGCCAGCGATCTCATCGGCATGAACGTGCAAGGCCCTGACGGTAAAAAGCTGGGGGACATTAAAGACCTGGTCATCGACCCTGAGGAAGGTGCTGTTGATTACGCCGTGCTCGAGTTCGGAGGATTTGCCGGATTCGGAGACAAGTACTTTGCCGTACCTTGGGAAGCACTGCAGCTGGATCAAACGAACAAAAAGCTTTCGTTGGATGTACACAAAAAGGATCTTAAGAGTGCGCCGGGCTTTGACAAGAATAACTGGCCGGACCTGAGTCTCGAACAGGTTGGCATTTACGAGTTTTACGAGGTTCCCCAACCTGATCGAAACCACAGCGGACGATCCAAGCGATAGCGAACATGACCGAGGACCGGGGTTGAATCCGGTCCTCGACGAGTTACCAGGTCGCTACTAGGTATGAGTAGCGACCGGCATGCGTTCACTGAGACAATGCCTACTGCCCTAGCGTGTTAGGCTTGTCTGATTCGAGAGGGGAGTCAGTCGGACGGCGGATTTCATTTCCGTCACCGGCATAAGTTCCTCGGCCGAGCGAACCGATCGACAGCGTGTGATTTTGATTGTTCACCCTCGCCTCAATCTGATCACCCTCCTGGATGGGTCTCAATATTTGAGTGGTTTTGTCGGTATGCAGCCGCACTTCCTTTCCGTCCTGCCCCTTGACGAAATAGTTATCGCCCTCGATGCGCAACATTTCGCCCCTGATCGTCTTGTCGCCTTTTGACTGGGCGCCCTTCATCGGATCTTTTAGATGTTTTTCCCCAGCTTCCTGACCGCCTAGCCTATGATCAGGTTGGGCAGCCTTCATTTCGTCTTGAGCCGAAGCCGCATTCTCTGCCTGGGCGGCAGCGGACAGACCCAGGCACAGCAAGAAACCACATGACAGGACACTGACGACTTTGGGAATCGATACCATGGGAGCCTCCTTGGTTAGATGTAAAAACGCTACAGCTACCTATAAAGCCATCAACGGGCCCTAGGCTGCTCGTATTCTATCTTCTATCCATGACCTGTGTGAAACAATCCGGGCAGTAGGTATGAGTGAGAAGGCAATCGGCCGGATCCACGCCGTATGTCTGTCGATACGCCCGCTGCGTGACCCAGCGCTCACAATCAAGGGAAGCGCCAGTCTCGTCCCGAAGGAGTCCGCAGATACAACAGACGGGAAGCATCAACGTCTCTCTCCCGGAAGCGGACGACGCCTCATGAATGATTTGAGCGGACAGAGTTTCCCCTACCATAAACCCTCCTCTTTCTTTCATGGTTCAATCACCGCCGGTTAGAGCACAGGTACGCCGTGAAATGCTGTTCCTTTTATAAATATGACCCTAGCGCTGTTTTTGGCACTGGGAATCTCCCTAGCTCTACGGAAGTTGCATCGAAGGATGCAAAAGTTAGTGCCCTATATTTTCGTGCTTTCGCTTCCACCGAAAATAGGCCATCTCTAAGACTTGGAAATGGTTATCAATGAAGTGGAATTCCATCTCGTTGAGTGCCTTGTCCTGATACAACACGTGGCGCAAGGCCGCGGCGCATTTTCCAAATTCCCTGAGATGGTTGTCCGTTTCGTTTTGATCCTTCGCCTCCGCCATCTCACGAGCTGGCTGAGCGACTGGGGTTTCAACGGCCATACGTCACCTCCTTCTTTCTTCTTTCACAAAGAGACCACCCACGCGACGAGTGCTGATCCTGAGATGAAGATACTTCCATGCCGCCGTTTCGGACACTAGGGGAGGCCCCAGTTCCGCTCGTCACCCTTGGAAGACGAAATTTGCGGGGGAAGCTCAATATGGAGGGCTGCACCTAAAATTTTGGGATACGCAACGTCTTGCTGACCATCATGGTGCCGGATAGGACGAACAGCAGGACCAACGGGTGCAGATCCCAGGGCCCGATGGTCCAAACGCCCCAGTACAGGTTTTCGTCTATCCGGCCCTGCCAGGCGGCCAGGGCCAGTATGCCGGACAGCAGCACGCTCGTGGGAATAGGTGTGCCTTCGAAGTAGGCCACCGCGTCCCCTCCCTCCGAGAGGCTCTCGGCTGTCACGTTAAACCGGGCCAATCGGCTTACTCCGCAGCAGACAAAATAGAGCAGCGCTATCCAGTCCCACCCTCCGCGCAAGCCTGCGGCGAATCCAAGCGCCGCCGGGGCGACCCCAAACGAGATGATGTCCGCGAGCGAATCCAATTCGCGCCCGAGCGCAGAATGCTTGCGCCGCCATCGTGCGATGCGGCCATCGAGTGCGTCGAAGACCAAGGCCGCCGGCGCCAAGGCCGCGGCCGCGAAGAAATGGTCCACCGACCGGCTCCCCACATAGATCATGCTGAACAACACGGCCCCCATGCCGCAGGCTGCATTAGCCAGGGTGAAAAAGTCAGCCAAGTGAAACTCGCGAATCATCGAGAAGTGTTTAGGCTTCGCCATCGCCTGTTGCGCACATCGCTCCTCCTCCAACGATATGGCCATACTATGGTTCGCTATCGCGCCGAGTCGATGGCTTCGGATTCTTATCTCGAAACTGGTTCATCACCTCACCGACAACCGTTCTCATATTGTCAGGGGCCAGGTCCCTGATGGCCTCTTTGTACAGGCCGCAGTTCTCTCTGGCTTTCACCGGATTGTCCTCGTTCTTCTGGAGGCAGATCCGATAGAGCTTGACCATTTCAGCCACTTCTCGGGATATCGCAGTCTCTGCAGCATTCTTGGAAGCCTTCGTGTCGGAGTCGTCGCCGCTCCCAAACCCGAACCTGAGGCACCCGGGAAGGCCGGCGAGCACCACGACCCCCATCAATAGGACGAGGGCTCTCCGTGACTTCCCGAATGGTCTCATCGTTTCGGGTTTACTTCCACCCCAAAAACCGGTTGTCGCCCTCATGGCTCCACCTCAGTTCTATTGTGCTTACACATGAGATCCCTGTACCGGCTATTTCACCAGAGCATCGGGCAAGATCTCAATTGCCTTCGCAAATCGCTTTTGGTTGGAATCAGCCTTGTCGTTCATTCCGCAGCATCCCTTGCTCGCATGCCTCCCTCTGATGAACCGGTTGGCCGAAACAGGGCAGGGTATGTTTCCCCAAGCTTTCGTCGAACAGGTCTCGGTTGATAGCCTGGCCGGCTATTGCGCCTTGACCGGCGGCGATGATCATTTGACAATTCGCCGCAGTCACACAGCCTGCTGCATAGAGACCATCCACACGCGTTCTCAGACAGGCATCGACGATGATCTCCCCCTCCGAGTCGATCGAGGCTCCAATGTCCTCAGCCAGGTCATTGTGATAGACGTCGCCTCGGGTCGTGAAGGCCGCATCGAGCTTCATAGGGTCGCCCTGCTCGAAGGTCAAGGCTCGAAGATGCCCATCGTCATGCTCCACCATACGGATTCGATCCTGGCGAACCGGGATCTGATACTCCTCCAGCCATCCGGCGTGATCCAAATCCCATGTGGGCTTCTGACCGTTGGTCGCGATCATCACGCTCGGTGAGAAAAGCAACATGGCCAGCGCATAGTCCGCCGCTTCATTGTTTCGTCCGATGATGACGATCCGTTTCCCTTGCACGCGATACGCGTCACAGTCCTTACAAAAGAACAGGCTCTTCCCAAGGCAGTCTTTGACACCGGGAATATCCGGTGGAAGATGGGTGAGTCCTGTTGCGATCAGGACTCGTTTCGCATAATAGTCCGCCTGCTGACCTTGTAGATGAAACATGTCGTCATCCTTTTCAAGCGTCCGAACCTCATCCTCAATGATCTCCACTTGAAACCGAGCCACCTGCATGTGGCCGCGCTTGAGGAGATCCGTACCGTCGAGGCCGTCGGGAAAGCCGAGATAGTTCTGCACGTCCGCTTCCCACTTGGCCATCGATCGGCCCGAGTGGATCAGTAACGTGTCCCGCTTGCTCCGACCGAGATACAGGGCCGCAGACAGCCCCGCCAATCCTCCGCCGATGATGATGACTTCTCGTACACCTGTCATGCTGAACCGTCCGACCTTTCCCTTGTTCTAACGGTAGGAGAGGAACGCCAATTCGTGGCACCTGCCAATTTGACCACGGGCATCGTTCGTGCGTGTGCCGATGGAGCTTGCCGGGAACCGTGAGACTCTGCATACACAGCCGTAAACTCGGCCCCGAACAGAAATATCTGGGACGCATAGTAGACCCAGATTAAAATGACCACGAGAGACCCAGCCGTCCCATAGGCGATGCCGACCTCGCTCCTGCCCAGATACAGGCCGATGAAGAACTTTCCGATCGTGAAGAATAACGAAGTGATGATCGCGCCGATCCATACATCGCCCCACTGGATAGATATGTCAGGGAGCAGTTTGTAGATCATTGCAAATAAGAGCGTCACGATGGCAAATGACACGCAGAAATTGATTATTTGCAGCAGAAATTCTGGGACCGGAAGAGAATGTTCCACGCTCGTACCTACCGCCGATAACCCAGCGCTGATGATCAAGGAGATCAACAGTAGGAATCCGGTCCCAAGAACCGCCATAAGTGAAAAGAAGCGATCTTTGAGTATTTTCCAAATGCCCTCCCCCGGCTTTTCCTCAACTCTCCAAATCGTATTCAGAGCCTCCTGAAGCTGAGCAAATACACCGGTGGCGCCGAGAAGCAGCATCACAATGGCCAGGACCGTAGCAATGATGCCGGCGGAGGGCTTCCGGGCTTCTTCGATCATGTGTTGAATCGCTTTCGCACTATCCTCGCCGACGAGCCCTTGAATCTGCCCGATAATCTGACCTTGCGCCGCCTCCTGCCCGAACACGAACCCGGCGATGGCGATCACGATCAGGAGCAGGGGCGCCAAAGCAAAGACTGAGTAAAATGCCAAAGCGGCCCCTAGGCCCTGGGCATGATCCTCAGTCCATTTTGTGTATGTTGCGCTCAGGAGTTTCCACATGACCTTCAGATTCACATGCCTCTCCATACTCCGACAACCGAACTTCCGCCTTACTTCTTCTTGGAGGCCCTGCTCTGGCTGGTTTTGGAGGTCGCGCTGGGCTTTGCAATTAACTGCTCCTTCCGCTTCATCACTTGGGAATAGAGCGCTTCCCAATCGATCTCGCAGTCTTCGGCCTTCGGAAACATCTCC
>DASQFV010000309.1:0-9849 GCA_035632975.1 Nitrospiraceae bacterium | reverse complement strand
TCACCGAACAAGAAGCCGAATCGGTGATGCTGGAGATCATGGACGGCGCAGCGACTCCGGCCCAAATTGCGGCCTACTTGATGGGGCTCCGTCTAAAGGGAGAAACCGTTGAGGAAATCGCCGGCTCTGTGCGAGCCATGCGTGCCAAGGCCATCCGCATCTCCGTCGGTGATCCCCAGGTCGTGGATACCTGTGGCACGGGCGGGGACGGAGCCCACACTTTCAATATTTCCACCACAACGGCGCTCGTCGTCGCAGGCGCAGGTTTAACCGTGGCAAAGCATGGCAACCGTTCTGTGTCATCCAAGTCAGGGAGTGCGGACGTCCTCTCGGCACTCGGCGTCAAAATCGATGTGTCGACCGAACGGGTGGCCGCTTGTATCGATGAGGTCGGGATCGGTTTTCTCTTCGCCCCGCTTTATCATGGAGCCATGAAACATTGTGCCGGCCCTAGACAGGAGATGGGTATCCGGACGATGCTCAATCTCTTAGGCCCGCTGACCAATCCGGCCGGAGCGGCCTTTCAAGTAATCGGCGTCTATGAGGGGCGATTGACCTCCCTGCTAGGGAATGTGCTGATGCATCTGGGATCCCAACATTGCTTTGTCGTACATGGGATGGACGGACTCGATGAGATCACCCTTACCGCAAAAACGCAGATTTCAGAAGCCACAGGGGGCATTCTTTCGAACTATCTCCTGGACCCGGCGGAATTCGGACTGGCGCTGGTTCCAGCCAAGCAGCTAGCCGGAGGGACGCCGCAAGAGAATGCCGCGATTACTCGTGACATTCTCCAAGGGCGGAAAGGACCAAAACGGGACATTGTCTGTTTGAACGCCGCTCCAGCCCTTGTCGCAGCGCGCAAGGCGACAAGCCTTCAGGATGGATTTCTCTTGGCAGGCCAGGCCATCGACTCCGGTGCCGCGGCCGAGAAGCTGGCTCGCCTCATTGCATTCACGAAAAAGGGATGACGCTATCGTGATTCTTTCTCGCATTCTTGAGCATAAGAAAGCAGAACTCCGGCACAAGCAAAGCCGAGGCTACCTCTCCGAGCTGAAGGCGAGGATTCAGGACGCACCATACCCACTCGGCTTTGCCACGATCCTCGAATCCACAAAAACGGCCGGCAGCCCTTCGCTGATCGCCGAAGTCAAAAAGGCCTCACCTAGTCTTGGCCTCCTCCGTCCCGAGTTCTCTGATCGGTTTAACTACATCGAGATTGCCAAGACCTATCATGCCCATGGCGCCTCGGCTCTGTCCGTCTTAACCGACAAGGATTTCTTTCAGGGGAGCCTCGACTACCTCCGCGAGATCAAGCAATCGGTGCCCATGCCTGTCTTGAACAAAGAGTTCATGGTCGACGAGATCCAGTTTTACGAAGCGCGCGCCTACGGGGCAGATGCCGTACTCCTGATTGTCGCGGCGATCGAACGACAGCAAATGATTGATTTCTATGCGCTCGCCAAGGGATTACGCTTGGATGTTCTTATCGAGACCCATCATGAGCGCGAACTCGATACCGTATTAGAACGACTCCCGGAGGCGCGGCTGATCGCCATCAACAACCGAGATCTCAAAACCTTCACGACCGATCTGGCCGTTACACTGCGTTTGGCAAAACGGATTCCAGCCGGCAAGCTGATCGTCAGCGAAAGCGGCATTCACCAGCGCGCCGATGTGGTGCGGTTGATCGAAGCCGGTATCCATGCCATGCTCGTCGGAGAATCACTCATTCGTGCGGAAGACATGGCGGCGAAGATCCGTGAGTTACGGGGAGATCAGGCTCCGTCGCACGCCTAAGCCAACAGGATGCTGAAAAAGCCCGCCAGCTTCGTTCTCGCATCGCTCAGAGGCTCAACGTACCGAAGCGTACGCCTCTCCTCTTCGCTCGCTGCGGCCTTGCTGGACGACCTTTTTGAGCATCCTGCGAGGTGTTCTCCTGTTAATCACGCTGTTTGGGCCAGTTAAAATGCCTTATATACCCAAAGTCAAAATTTGTGGCATCACCAACGCCGAGGACGCCGCCACGGCAGTCGACGCCGGAGCCGATGCCTTAGGATTCGTGTTCTATCGGAAAAGTCCTCGATATATCGAGCCCACGCTGGCCCGGCAGATCATTATGACCCTGCCTCCCTTGGTGATAACGGTGGGTGTGTTCGTCGACGAAGACCAACAAGTGGTTCGAAATCTGATGGACGACTGTGGACTCGCGGTCGCACAGTTGCACGGAAACGAATCGGCGATGTATTGCAAAGAGTTAGGTCGTACGGTCCTGAAAGCGCTTCGGGTGAAAGATCGGAGCACGTTTCTCGCCTTGGCGGAGTTTCGCGGGCGGGCCGGTGTTCGAGGGTTCGTGCTGGACTCCTTTTCCGATCATGCCTATGGAGGCACTGGACAGGTGATTGATTGGCAACTCGCCGCAGAAGCAGCCAAGGCTGCGAACATTCTCCTGGCCGGGGGGCTCACCCCTGACAATGTTGAGCAGGCGATCCAGGCGGTACAACCGTATGGTGTGGATGTGAGCAGTGGCGTCGAGCGGGCACCAGGCAAGAAGGATCACGAGAAAGTGCGTGCATTCATTCGGGCTGCCAGGGATGTCTCTCCCACATGAGCCTGTTTATACTGCACCCGGTCTGAGCGGGCAGGAGGATGGTGATGGGTTCGGTTCCCGACAAACAAGGTCGCTTCGGTGCATATGGCGGACGCTATGTCCCTGAAACGCTCATGCCTGCTTTGCTTGAATTGGAGCAGGCATATTCCCGTGTAAAAAAAGACCGGCGCTTCCAGTCCGAACTGGCCTATTATTTAAAGCACTACGTCGGTCGACCAACCTCGCTCTACTTTGCACAGCGACTCACGAAGCGATTGGGTGGAGCGAAGATCTATTTGAAGCGCGAAGACCTCTGTCATACCGGGGCCCATAAAATCAATAACGCGATCGGACAGGGGCTTCTGGCCCAGCGGATGAAGAAGCCGCGCATCATCGCTGAAACAGGGGCCGGACAGCATGGGGTGGCGACGGCGACCGTTGCGGCGATGTTCGGGCTTCAATGTGAGATTTATATGGGGACCGAGGACATGGAGCGCCAGGCGCTGAACGTCTTCCGGATGAGATTGCTCGGCTCGACTGTCACGGGGGTCAACGCCGGAAGCCGTACGCTCAAGGATGCCATCAGCGAAGCCATGCGGGATTGGACGACGAATATCCGCACGACCCACTACATTCTCGGTTCGGTCCTCGGAGCCCATCCCTATCCGATGATGATCCGTGACTTCCAATCCATCATCGGACGTGAAACTCGGCGACAGATCCTGGCGGCAGAAGGCCGGTTGCCGGATTGCCTCATTGCCTGCGTCGGCGGTGGCAGCAATGCCATGGGACTCTTCTATGCGTTCATCCGGGACAAGAAGGTGAGGATGGTCGGCGTCGAAGCCGGCGGCCTGGGCGTCGCGAGCGGAAAGCACGCCGCGCGTTTTGCCGGAGGAAAGCCTGGAGTCTTGCAAGGCACCATGACCTATCTGCTCCAGGGTGACGATGGACAAATTAATCTGACGCATTCGGTTTCAGCCGGGTTGGATTACGCCGCGATCGGTCCCGAACACAGTTTTTTACGGGATCAAGGCAGAGCCGAATACACCTCGGTGACCGACGACGAAGCTATGGCTGCATTTGATCTGCTGGCCAGAGAAGAAGGAATCATGCCCGCCCTCGAAAGCGCCCACGCCATTGCCCATACTCTGAAGGTAGCGCCCACGATGAAGAAGAACCAACTTCTAGTCGTGAATCTATCCGGTCGTGGAGATAAGGATGTCCAACATGTAGCCAAAATTCGAGGGATCACGCTGTGACATCGAGGCTTGACCGTACCTTTGCAAAGCTTCGGCAGCGAGGTGAAAAGGCCCTCATTGCCTATGTGATGGCAGGCGACCCATCACTGCAAGAGACCGAACAACTTGTCGTGGGGTTAGAACAGGCCGGGGCCGATATCATTGAACTGGGTGTTCCGTTTACCGATCCCATCGCCGATGGTCCCGTGATCCAACAGGCGGCAGAACGAGCCTTGCGCAGTGGGACATCGCTGCGCACGATCTTTCCCATGGTTACACGCCTCAGGGCCAGGACCCAGATTCCACTGGTCTTGATGGCCTACTACAATAATATTCACTCGTTCGGTGCGGAACGGTTCTGCCATGAGGCCGCCCAAGCTGGTGTTGACGGCCTGATCATGCCTGACATGCCGCCGGATGAAGCAGGCCCGCTCAAAGGGCCTGCCGCAGCGGCTGGGCTTCAACTGATTTTTCTACTTGCCCCCACGAGCACGGCGGAACGACGGGCATTTGTGGCGCGCCAGTCACAGGGCTTCGTCTATTACGTTTCGCTGACTGGAATCACCGGCGCAAAACTGCTCAACATGGCCGATGTGGGTAAGAACGTCGAGAAAATCAGGAAGGTCACCCACGTTCCGGTGGCGGTCGGCTTCGGGGTTGCGACGCCGGAGGACGCTGCCAAGGTCGCGGCCATTGCCGATGGGGTGATCGTCGGCAGCGCGATCGTCAAGCAGATCGCTGCACACCAACAGAAACCAGAAATGGTGAAGCATGTGGCTGAATTTGTGCGCTCATTGAAAAATGCCATGCGAGCGGCTCAGCCAAAAACACGCTAGCAGGATGCTGAAAAAGTCGCTCTTCTCACCCGCCCGACCCCGGCGCGCCGAGACGCGCCTCTTCCCATGCGTCGTTCTCGCATCGCTCAGAAGCTCAACGTACCGAAGCGTACGCCTCGCCTCCTCGCTCGCTGCGGCCTTGCTGGACAGCCTTTTTGAGCATCCTGCGCGGTGCTCTCACCTTGAGCAGAAGAGGTGGGGTCATTGCTTGACCTCATCCGAGTAAACGAGACAGACCAAACAAACCGAATAGACCAAATGAACAAGAGACGGGGCGGGGACTATTATTTGGCTTGGGGAGGCATGGCCTTAATCATCTCAGCAGCCAGCTCTTTCGCGATATCCTTTAAATTCGGCCGGTAGAACATATAGCTGTTCGACCGTTCATGTCGCGCCTTCCACACGGTGGTGCCTGTGGTGGCATCGACCAGACGGAGGCTCAGGCCCACACGACCGACATTGTCGCCTTCCTTGCGCATGTATTCCCAGGAGTTTACCCGTACGACTAAGAACGAATCCACGTTCAGCGCTTTGCCCAATTTCACAGCGGCGTCCTTGTCGGACTGACCCGTCATTTCCAGGCGTGAGAAGTAGAACACCAGCGCATCGAACGCTTCTTTCGAAGCCTGGAAGATATCGGTCACATTCTCAGGAGACACCACATGCTCGATGTTGGCGGTCTTGTTCAGGGCGCCGGATAAGACCTCTTGAATATCTTCGCGGGCGCTGTCGTATTGGCTCGCCATGGGAGGGAGCACGGCAATGGCTTGAGGCCGGAACATTCTCGCCCCCGGTCCTTCCCACACTTCCTGTAAACCGCCACAGCCGGCGACTAGGAGAGGAAAAAGGCAGAGGGCAATGCCACGTCGTAGGTGATGAAGCATGAACATGTTTTCAGTATACCATCTAAAATATCCAAGCGAGCGCGCCCGAGGCAATTGCGCCACCTTTATTAAAGTCGTACCCGCCGGCGAGATCTAAACGGAAGGAATAAATTCGCATTCCGATTCCGGCCGTCGGCGTAAAAATAGATCCCGCATCCTGCACATTCTTGTATGTTCCAACCCGGAAGGAGAGAAACTCAGACAGAATCGTCTGTTCCAAACCGAGGCTCAAGACCTGACTCTTTAGGCCGGGAACGAGCGTCTGATTGGATGTAATATCCATATCCGCGGTGATGGTCATGGTCGACCAGGGATTCAGCGCCACTCCACCTCGTACCTGGGGAGTTAGTTTGTATTGGAGGCCGCCAGGAGCGTCGAAGCTCGGTTGATTGATATCCTTGCCCACCACGCCGAATCTCAGCCACGAAGAAGGGCGATACATGGCACCGACATCGATGCCGTATGACGTAGAGATCTTCGCTCTCCCAAAGTTGTCCAGAAGATCGGGATCCTGACCACCTTGGAGACTGGTTGTAGTGTTGTAGGCCGCACCTTGGATGATTTTGCCCGTGATACCGACGGAAAAAGTCTTATCCGCAAATGCATAGGCGTAGGAAAATGCCGCCTGCCGAGCTTCCAATCCCCGTAACGCCATTTGACCGGTAATATTGGTCCCCGAGACCACCACCGGAGAACTGACAAACGATCCGGACGTTGCGACATCAGACACGTTAAATCCAAATGCATGTTCGCCGAAATGTCCTTTGAAATAGAGGCCGCCTGCGCCAAGCCCGGAGATTGTGGCGCCGGGGCGATTGATCTGATTCGCGATACCCTGGGCTTTCGTCTGATTCGCCGCCGACGGATCGTTAGGATTGAAGTCTTTCAAATCATCTAGTGCCTTGACGATGCCTTCCCGACCAGTTACCTGGACCGTCCCTTGAATTCGAATGTCCATGGATTTGACCATGGCCAGCCCGGCGGGGTTCCAATAGGTGGCGTACGCGTCGGTGGTCACGGCCACTCCGGCACCCCCCATCCCAGCCGCACGGGGGCCGACGACGGCAAACTCCACGGCCGCTGCCGGCGTCGCCACCAGAGAAAGGAAAAAACATATAAGAACCCGAATCGATGTACGCGGTTGCATCATGATGTCATTCTCATGAACGCTCGTGGTTTCTTTCCACTCTATTCAACGAACGGGTGTTCGTCAAGAGTTAGACGATCTGACCATCCTGCATGTACACGATCCGGTCGGCTTGGGCCGACAGCTTATCGTTATGGGTGACGATCACGAAAGTCGTCCCGCGGGCTTTGTTCAGTTCACGCATCATGGCAAAGAGCGCCTCGCCCGTATGCGTATCCAGATTTCCGGTCGGTTCATCAGCCAACACAAGATCTGGCTTCTGCAAGAGGGCTCGTGCGACAGCCACGCGCTGCTGTTCACCGCCGGAGAGCTCACCAGGCTTGTGATGCAATCGCGCTCCCAGCCCGACCTCTTCCAACAACGCGATGGCTTCCGGTTCAATATCTGCCTGATACCGCCGCTGGATCAGAGCCGGCATACAGGTATTCTCAAGCGCAGTGAACTCGGGAAGGAGATGATGAAATTGAAAGACAAACCCGACACGCCGATTCCGAAACTCCGCTTGTTCACCCTCTGACATCTGAAACATATCCTGGCCGTCGAAGTGGACCGTCCCTGTCGTAGGACGATCAAGCGTCCCGATAATATGGAGCAGCGTGCTCTTTCCGGCTCCAGAAGCCCCGACAATGGCAATCAACTCCCCCCGCTGAATCTGTAGATTGACGCCCTTTAGCACCGTGAGGGTCTGCCCGCCCATCGGGAACGATTTATACAGATCGGTGACGGTGATCACGCCGGAGCTCCAGAATGAAAGAAAAATAATGGAGGCGTCGGCATGATCATTCGTAGCGCAGCGCAGCCACCGGTTCGAGCTTGGCTGCCTGGAGCGAGGGGTAGACTGTGGCGGCAAAGCTGATCACAATCGCGGAGCCCGCCACAAGAAAGACATCCATCGCTTGTACATGGACGGGGATCTGCGAGATGTAATAGACCGTGGGATCGAAGGTCCAAAATGTCTGGATCAGCCAGAGAAACGCATAGCCAAGCGGAATGCCGATGGCTGTCCCGGACAGGCCGATGATCAATCCGTTCAGCATGAAAATGCGCCGGATGCTCTTACGCGTCGCGCCCATGGCCTTGAAGATCGCAATTTCCTTTTGTTTCTCCGTGACGATCATGGTGAGAGTGCTGACGATGTTGAAGGACGCCACGATCGTGATCAGCACCAACAACAGAAACATCATCGTCTTTTCGAGCTTGAGCGCCGAGAAAAGATTACGATTCATCTGCATCCAGTCGCGCGCTCCATAGGCGAAGCCGAGCGACTGCTCCACGGAACGGGCCGTCTCCGCTGCGCGGAAGACGTCCGTGACTTTAATTTCAATGCCCGTCACGGTCTGCCCCATGTTGAAAAACTTTTGCGCCTCCGCGAGATCGATGTAGGCCAACGACGAATCGTACTCGTACATACCGGATTGAAACAGGGCGACCAACGCGAAGGTCCTGATCTTCGGTACCATGCCGATCGCACTGATTGGACCGACAGGGGACACCACATTGACCGTATCGCCGACAAAGACGCCGAGTCGCAGCGCCAATTCCTTGCCCAGAATGATGCCGGGTTTTTCTGTCTCGACCGCCGGGCTGGTCGGGTCGTCGATCGGTGATTGCTTCACCTTGACCGGTCGGCTGAGGTCGGCTAACTGTCCAGTCGAGAGGTTCTTGGCCAGTTCGGTCACCGTGCCCTCGCGTTGCGGATCGATGCCGCGGATCACGATGCCTTGCACACCGGTTTGGGTCGTAAGCAAGACCTGCTTGAGCACAAACGGGGTTGCCGCCACGACACCCGGCACAGTTACGACCTGCTTGGTGACAGGATCATAATCGCTCATGCCATCCTTTATCCGATCCTGCACGATGATATGGGCCGTCGTCCCAAGAATCTTGGCCTGAATGTCCTCTTTAAAACCGGTCATGATGCCGACTGTCCCAATCAGGGCGGCCACGCCGAGTGTGATCCCGGCAATGGAGACCACGGTGTTCAATGAAATCGTCCGATTCCGACGCTTCGCGCGCAGATACCGCAACCCGACAAAGATTTCGTAAGGGAGGGCCACCGCTATTTCTCGGGCCTCAGTTGTGGGAAGAAAACCACGTCGCGGATCGAACCTTGGTTGGTAAAGAGCATGATCAGCCGGTCGATGCCGATGCCTTCGCCCGCGGTCGGTGGCATGCCGTACTCCAAGGCTCGCAGGAAGTCTTCATCGACCAGATGCGCCTCTTCGTCGCCCGCCGCCCGCTGCGCCGCTTGCCCTTCGAACCGTTTCCGTTGGTCCAGTGGATCGTTCAACTCTGAAAAGGCGTTCGCGATTTCTCGACCGGCAATGTAGAGCTCGAAGCGATCGGTCAATGCCGGATTCGAATCTTTGCGCCGTGCCAGCGGGGAAATTTCAATCGGGTAGTCGGTAATGAACGTCGGTTGCTGCAGATTGGGCTCGACCGTTTCCTCGAAGATTTCGTTTACAATATTGAAGAGCGGCCATTTCGGATCGACCGCGATGCCCAGATTTTTGGCCGCCGCAATCACTTTGTTCTTATCCTCAAGGACGGAAGGATCGAGGTTGTTCACCCTCAGAATTGCCTGATGATACGACCAGCGGAGCCACGGAGGCGTGAGTGTGATCTCCTTGCCCTGATAGTCGATGACCGTCTTGCCCAGGACCTGCTGCGCCAGCGAAGAGACGAGTTCTTCCGTGAGGATGATCAAGTCCTGGTAATCGGCATAGGCAACGTAGAACTCCAGCATCGTGAATTCCGGGTTGTGAATCGTCGAGATGCCTTCGTTCCGGAAGTTCCGATTGATTTCGAACACGCGAGGGAAGCCGCCCACGATCAACCGCTTCAGATAGAGTTCCGGCGCGATGCGGAGATAGAGATCGACGCCGAGCGCATTATGGTGCGTGACAAAGGGTTTCGCCGCAGCGCCTCCGGGAATCGGATGCATCATCGGCGTCTCGACTTCAAGGAAGCCTCGTTCGATCAAGAAGGCACGAATGCCGGCGATGATTCGGCTGCGCGTGGCAAAGATGCCATGGACTTCAGGATTGGCGATCAAGTCGACATAGCGCTGTCGATAGCGTGTTTCCACGTCCGTCAACCCGTGCCACTTTTCTGGAAGCGGTCGGAGGGCTTTGCTCAAGAAGGTCAGCTGTGT
>DASQFV010000308.1:0-5527 GCA_035632975.1 Nitrospiraceae bacterium | reverse complement strand
ATCCGCGGTTCCATATGAACTTTATTCCCACCAGCAGTTCGTGGCTCAATCTCATTGAACGGGAATTCCATAGACCACTTCAGTTTCGTCGTGGGCGCGTGTCAGAAATTCTCGATCCCGTTCATGAGCCGCGCCGACTGGTGGAGAAACTCTCTTGTGAGTGCCGGGGGGTGGTAGCCCCCGGCAATCAGGCCGCTGTAGTTGCCGAGCTATTTCCCCAGAAAACTAATACTTCAGATGGATATGCTTCCATTTTTTAACGTGGTACGGTCATCAACAAATGGTTAGATGGCTTCCTCATATGTGTCTCGTCGTCAGTACGGTCTTCCTGGTCTCCTGCTCGGAGGCTCCTTCAGAACGAGCCGCCAGATATGAGACCCGCGCTGATGGGTATGTTCAACAGGAAAAGTTCCGCGAAGCGGTGATCGAATATAAGAACGCCGTGAGGGCTACCCCGGATAATCCTGCCATCCACTGGAAGCTCGCGAAGGCGGCTTCGAAGGTCGGAGATCCTTCCACAGCCTTCACCTCCCTCCTTCGGGTCGTGCAACTTGATCCGACTCATTTCGATGCGAAATGGTCCCTCGGCGATCTGTATCTGGCCGCAGGCAAATCCGACAAAGTCGCCAAGATCGCTGACACGTTACTCTCCGCTCGTCCGCAACATCCCGCCGCCTATCTCCTTCGTGCAGGCCTCGCCCTGGGAGCAGGCCAGACCACGGAAGCGATTGGACTTCTGAAACAGGCAGTCAAGCTCGATCCGACGATGGTGCGGTCGCTCCTCGCCCTGGCCAACATTTACTTTGCGCAACAAGAGCCGGAGCAGGCCGCCGAGTGGTATGAGCGCGCGGTCAAAGCTGATCCCAATTCTGCGGATGTGCACATCGCTCGCGGACAGTTTCTGCTCGCGACCGGAACTCATGATGAAGGGCGGAAGGAGTTTCGAAAGGCGGTCGATCTGAGTCCGAATCAGGAACACATCCGGCTGGTACTCGCGGACCGGTATGGCGCGCTCGGCCGGCGGGATGATGCCGAACGCGAATTGGCCGGACTCATTGCCGACATGAATTCCAATAAGGCACGCAGAGCCCTCACCGAGCTGAAGCTTGCCGCCGGTCAGGTCGCGGAGACGAAGCCCCTTGTGAACGCGATTCTCGAAGCCAATGAGCACGACCCGGTCGGCATCTACCTCAAGGGGCGCATCGCCCTCGCAGAGCGCGAGGTGCTCCAAGCAGTCGGCCTGTTTGAAGAGGCCATCGGACGGGATGCGACTCTGGCCGGGCCTCACCTCTACCTGGGGCTGATCAGGTCTGCGCAGGGCCGTGTGGACTCAGCACAGGAAGAACTGCGCGAGGCGACCCGGCTTCGCCCTGACAACGAGACTGCACACCTGGCTCTCGCCAATTTGTATCTCACGCAACAGAAGCCGGCTAAGGCTGAGAAAGAGGCGTGGCAGGCGTTGCGACTGAACCCCGCGAGCCTCGAAGCGGCAGTGTTGTACGGCGATGCGCTCGTAGCGGGAAAGAACTGGGCCAAGGCAGAAGAGGTGTATGGCGCGATCATTCGCCATTTCCCTGGACAACTTGTTGGCTACGTGAAGATGGCTGCTCTCCGCAAGCTGCAAGCGCAGCCGGCCGAGGCTGCGCAGCTCTTCTCGCAAGCCCTTGTCCATGCCCCGAGTAATCTTGCCATTCTGCAGGAGTACCTCGTAGCCCTCGTGGAGTCGAAGCAAGCTCAAAAGGCAGACTCCATTCTCGGGGAGTATCTCGCCAAAGCCTCGCGTGATCCAAATCTGTGGAGACTCGCAGGTCGGTTGTACGTCTTTCAGCGCAAGACTGACCAAGCCGAGAAGGCCTTCCGGGAAGCGGTCGAACTCGCGCCGGATCTGGCGCTGGTCCACTATGAGCTTGGCCAAGTGTATCTCTTGGAGAATAAGCTGCCGGCGGCAGAATCGGCATTTCAGACCGCACTCAAAAAGGATGACACGAATTCGGATGTCCACAGGGCCCTGGGCGTCCTGTTGGCTTCGCAGGGAAAGAGCACTCAGGCTAATGAGCACTACCGTCGGGCCTTTCAGCTCAACCCGCAGGATGTTATCGCTGCCAACAATCTTGCGGCGAGCCTGACCGAACAGCAGGAACTCGACGACGCGCTCCGCTTTGCACGCCTTGCTCTGGATTTGGCCCCATCTAGCCCCGCGATCAAAGATACGCTCGGGTGGGTCTATTACAAGCAGGGCTGGTTCGACAAGGCCTATCCGTTCCTCGCCGAAGCCTCGGCGGCGCTCCCGCAGCATCCGCTCGTCCGTTATCATCACGCGGTGGCTCTTGCCAAGATCGGAATGCACGCCAAGGCGCTTGCCGAGCTGAAAACGGCGCTGTCGCTCCCGGGCGGTTTCCCCGGGGCAGATCGTGCTGCCCAGATGCTCGCGTCGAGCAGGATTGAAGATTAGTGTGAGAATCCCCCAGTGGTAGTGTCCAGCGAGGCCCGCGCATGGAGAACTCTTTAGTCAATCCTTCTCAAAGGGTGGAAGACTCGAGACCGTTGCGCTCATCGGCTGAAGGGAAAGCGGCCCGCCTCGGCCATTATCCCTTTCTGCTGCGAGCCGTTGGACTCGGCATTCCTCTCATACTGCTCTGCGCCCCTACCGTCGGCGACCTCGTGAACTTGTGGTGGACCCAATACGGCTTTTTGCATGGATTCCTCGTGCCCCTGGTCAGTCTCTATCTTGCCTGGCTTCAGAAGCCCGCTTTGCAGCACATTCCTGTCGCCCCGGCGCTAGGGCCGGGATTGCTCTGGCTGGTAGTCGCCACCCTGCTGCTCCTTGCGAGCCAAGCCGGTGGCGTGATCACAACCGCAAGCGTGGCGTTGATTCTGGTTTTCGCAGGGCTCATTTTGCTCCTTTGCGGGTGTGGCTATCTGAAAGCGCTGTCGTTTCCGCTCGCCTATCTGATCTTCATGACGCCTGTCCTCGATCTCCTGACCGAGCCCCTTGCTTGGCCCTTTCAACTCCTCACCGCGAGCATGTCTGTGTCCATGTTGCAGGCACTCGGAATTCCCGTTCAGCTGGAGAACAGCCTCTACATCATCTTGCCCACAGTCACGTTGCGAGTGGACCGGGGATGTAGCGGGGCCGGAATGCTCATTGCCGTTCTGGCCATCGGATTGCCGCTGGCGTATCTCACCCTACAGGCCTGGTGGAGCCGGATCACCTTGGTCGTGTCTTCGTTCATGATCGCGATCGTGGCTAATTGGATACGTGTGACTGTCATGGGGGTCCTAGCTCAATCGGGAAGCAAGAATTTTCACGGCCCGTACCATATTCTGCATGGATTGTTTGTCGATTGGGTCGCGTTTGCGTTCCTGTTCGTGGGAGCCTGGTTTTTGGGCAGATTGGAGCAACCTGCTCCGATACCTGCCTTACCTCGGGAACAGGGATCCTTCAGTGGATTCATCTTTCATGGTGCGGCGTGGAACCGCGCTTGGTGGCTGGGGAGCATCACGCTTGCGGCGGCGGCGATCTTTCTGTACTCGCTCGATCGCGGGGCGACGGCCGTCAAGAAGGATCTTGCGACGTTCCCTGACGTCGTTGGCGAGTGGGTCATTGACCACACTCTGAAAGAGGATTCATTCATCGGACTACAGGATGTTGACGAATCACTTGTGAGGACCTATCGAGCGCCTGACGGCCGGCGCGTACACCTGTACGTCGCGTACACCAAAACGCAACTTCAGGACAAAGAACTCGTGGGAATGGAAACTGCTCCACTTCATGAGAGGGCGATCGCCACCGATCTGCGGATCGGAGCGGTTTCGCTGCCGTGGAATCGCACCTTGATCGACAAGAGCCATCGACACATCCCTGCTGTCTTTTGGTATCACATCGATGGGATGAGCTATGCCGATCGCTCTCAGGCGAAACTGGCGACGATCAAACAGGCATTTCTGCGCGGGCGTACGGATGGCGCGCTCGTGCTGGTGTCTGCTGAGCTTCGAACCGGTCAGAGCGAAGAGCAGTGGAAGGCGCAGGAAGAGTTTGCCGGCGTCGTGTTCCCCCTTATGCAAGAGTATCTCCCGTGAATATGACGGCCCCACCCACCATCCGCGCAGTGACTTCCCTCGAGGAATTCAAGGGCTTGACCCAGGAATGGGAGCAGCTGCTCCGCACCGTGCCCGGTCACAGCCTCTTTCTCACTTGGGAATGGTTGTACTGCTGGACCAAACATTATCTGGGGACAGCCGGCTCCGGATCCTCTTGATGCTCGACGATCAGGATCGCCTGGTCGTCATCGCACCGCTCTATCTCCGCACGACGAGGGCACACGGTCTGATCCCTCTCCGCGAATTGCGATTCCTGGGCAGCGAAACCGTCTGTTCGTCATACCTCAATGTCATCGCGAATGAGAAGCAGAAGCGCGCCGTACTCCAGGGCCTCTACTGTTACTTGTTCAACGAAGCGCGAGGGGATTGGGATGTCCTCACCCTCTCTGAGGTGCCTGCCGAATCTTCCACGATCGACATGTGGAACGAGTTGTTCGACGAGGCAGGTAAAGTTGGAGAGATCGTAAGTACGACGTGCTGTCCTGTCATCCGGCTGCCCGGAGACGTCGATACCTATCGAGCCGGTCTTGGACGGAGCAGACGGTATACCTTGCAACGAAAGATGAAGTGCCTCCAAGGGGTCGGACGGATAGAGTACTCCCGTGCCACGAGCCCTGCCGAAGTCGATACAGCACTCGATTGGTTGATCACCCTGCATCAACGCCGATGGAGCACCGGTTCGAGCGGAGGCGTGTTTGCAAGTGAATGATCCAAGCGGTTTCACAGGGAAATCGTTCAGGTCCTGAGCGACACTAGGCGCAGTCTAGACTTAATAGAATCGTAGCAAAAAAGGAGTGACCGATGCCGATTGTGAAGAAACAGGCGCTTGAAATGGTCAAGAAATTGCCGGACAAGGCAACGAGGGACGATATCATGTATGGAGTTTACGTGCGCAAGAAGATCGAAGCCGGTAATCAAGCTGCTGATGAAGGGAGAGTGGTGTCCCACGAAGACGTAAAGAAACGCTTCATCAAGAAATGACCCCCCCCTCGAATGGACCGAACCCGCCGTCGCCGATCTCGAAAACATCCAAGACTACATCTTCTCGCAGTTGCCCATGGCGCGCGGTATCTCGCTGGCATGAAACCCAAGCCTTGGGCTAAGCGATAGGTGTATTCTATTTGGCAGAGTAGAACGCCTTCGTAATTTCTGTCGTGTTGAACAGCATCGCGTTGAGACGAGTATAGGCTGCGTGGCCGAAGTAGTGGTCGCGCACATTCGATGATCCGGTGGAATCTTTGTAGTCGGCAAGCAGGCATCGGCCCTCACTCGGAAAGCGCACGGCGCGCCGCGCACATTCCAGCCAGCGTTCGAATCCATCAAACGGCTCCACGAGTTCCCACAGGGCTTTATTGGCCGCCTTGGCTGCTTCTGTCGTTGGAATGGCGTCGCTGCAGGCCACGGCCAATTCTTGGATGTAATCTCC
>DASQFV010000307.1:0-4421 GCA_035632975.1 Nitrospiraceae bacterium | reverse complement strand
ATCACCTGTGGCGTCGCCTGGTACCTGTATGCCATGACGCGGCTGCCGCAGTTCAGCAAGAACGTTTCGTTTCCCTTGGTGGGGTCGGTCGTGGGGCCGCTGATGATCCTGCCCAATGTAGGGCTCAACGAGTGGGGTCATGCGTTCTGGTTTGTCGATGAACTCTTTGCCGCGCCGTTGCACTGGGGCTTCGTGATCCTGGGCTGGTGCGGGCTGTTCGGCGGGACGGGGGGGGTGGCGGCGCAGATCGTGGCCCGCATGTCCAACCTCTGTGATGTGGTCTGGAACAACGAGAGCAAAGACTGCTTGCACGTGATCCCGTACTAAGGCCTGCAGTCAAGTTCGGCGTCCTAGGCGCCATCCACGGGCGACCTCCTACTTTGGTGCGGGGTCGCCCGTGCTGTTTCTCTTTTGAACGAGCCGGGGGTGTCCCTACACGCCCCCGGCTCTACCATGATCTCGATCATCCGCTGGATCCTTACGAAATCCTCTTCCTCTGCGGGCCACCACCAATGATGAACGCCCTGGAAGAACGACTTCGAGGGCTTGGCTATTCACAAGAGTCTGTCATCCACCCGTAACTCGGCCTCCCGGCATCGCGTCGGCAAGATCCTCCAAGACGGCTTCCGGCGGAATGCTCAGAGTCATCGACGGCAATCAAGATTCGCAAGAGAAGGTTATTCCCGCGTGGCATTGTCGCCGGGAGAGCGTGCGACATCATACGTCACCAGACTTCTGAGGGTGACTGGTGGAATTCCTCCACCACCGGAAACGTGAGCGAGGCAAAGTCCCAGTATCGCATGCGGATCGCGTCCGAATGGGTCCCGGCTTGGAAGACGATCTCCTCGTCCTCCGTGAGGGATTGATCAACATACACAGGGAGCCCATAGAGGTTGCCGAAGGGCGGCATGGCGCCCAACTCGCAGTCGGGAAACAGGCCTATGATCTCATCCTCAGTCGCGAGCCGCACCCGGTGGGTGGTAAAGACAGTCCTCAAGCGACGGAGATCCACATTCCAGCGAGCTGGGAGCACTGTCATCACGAACCGCTCCTGTACCTTCACGATCACGACCTTGGCCATCTCCTTTCCCGGGGTATGGAGCGTCTGCGCGGTGGCAAGGGCGCGAAACGATTCCGCGTGGGGCAATACATCATAATGAACTCGTTCACGATCGAGATACGCGTTGAGTGTTCGTGAGATGGACATGGTGACGCCTCCTATGGTGGCTGACCTCCCGACGGAGGTCGCTGCTGGAATGGTTGCGAGGGGGTGGAAGACTGCTCGATGACGGCGTGACTGTGGCGGGGACGTATTTCATGATCAAGACTCCGCTGTGATCATGATGGCTCACTCGACAGGTGCAGTATACGCCGTTTGCAATGTCCAAGTCTTGTGGAAAAATTCACATGCACAACAACGAGTAGAACCTTGACATTCTCTCTGGTCACCCCTAGCCTCTGGCCCCGTGCCTCTCGCCCGAACATGAACGATTGCAACAGAAGCGCTCATGAATAATGTTGGCTAGGCTGGTTATGTGGCGTGAACCGCTTTCCGTCGTTGAGGAGAGCTGCCTGTGAGACAAATAGCTAAATGGTCACGGCTTGTGATCGTCACAGGGCTCTGTGTTCTCGGGGCGTGCGCCGAGCCACGTCCATTCGGCATCTTCGTGGACTCCACAAAAGATTGTGCGGAGATGCTCCTGCAACGGGATATTCGGACAGTTGCGAAGACCAGAGAGCAACGATTCTTGGGGAAGGCTCCGGACACAACCGCGCGTTGTCTCGGAGGGAAGCATGCCGACAGTCTCAGGGAGGGGCCGTGGTTGGATTGGCCGAATTATTGGGCCGCTGGTGATGCCACGTCTCTAGCTCCTGCGCGGCTTCTGGCCAATGCCAAGGTGGTTGGCCCCAATGCGCAGGGGATCAACGGCGCGCTCTATGAGTTGGAGTTGCAACGTATCGAACTCATCAAGTTCAATCTCTTCGACAACAACAAGACCTACGAAGCCTACGTTACAGGCCGCAACGGCGAGGCCGGGGCGGTGCTGAATACCTGGCCGGAAATGCGATTCCCGCAGAGCCATCCCGACTTCAAGGCTGCCGGTGGCGACCAGACGCAGGTCTGTCGCGGAGAGTTGATTCGCTTCCGTACCCTGACCGGCACCTGCAACGACATCCGCAACCCGCTGATGGGATCGACGCAGCAACTCTTTGCGCGGAACGTGGAGTTCAACACCACGTTCCCCGATCTGGGTCTGAATGAGATGACGAAGAATCGCCACGGGGATCGACTAGGGCTGTTGAAGCCAGACCCACAGGTCATTAGCCGGAAGCTGTTCACGCGAACGCAGTCGCATCCGGACAGATGTCGCGACGGGTACGGCCTGCCGGGTGGTGCAAAAGAGGCCGAGTGCGAGTACAAAAAGGCGCCGTTCTTCAATGTGCTGGCGGCTTTCTGGGTCCAGTTCATGACCCACGACTGGTTCGCTCATCTGGAAGAGGGGCACAATCGACCGGAGTGGATGGCCGTCGGTTGCGCGACGCAACTGGTCAAGAACATCGAGCAACCGCTCACGGGAGCGGGCGTAGAGCAGCTTGGCTGCCGGCCCGATGACAAGATCGATATGGCATACATCGCTGAAGGCACGGAGCCCAGGGCATTGACCCACGACGGCAAGACCTATCTCACGCAGGCGCCGAAGACCACTGTGAATCACGTCACTGCCTGGTGGGATGCCTCGCAGCTCTATGGATACGACGAGCGGTCCGGCAGGCGAGTGAAGCACGATCCCAAAGACCCAGCCAAATTGTTGCTGATGCCGGTCAGAGAGGGGGCGGGCGAGGGCGACAAGCTGGGATATCTACCGGTCTTCGAAGCGGGGGACCCGATTAATCCTGAGTGGTCCGGTCAGGAAGCCACGGCCTTTCCCGACAACTGGAGCATCGGGATGAGTTTCTACCACAACGTCTTTGCGCGAGAGCACAACGCCTTTGTGGGTGAATTCCGCAAGCAGACTGTTCGCACGCCCGATGCCGATAGCGGCTTAAGAAATCCCGCCAACCCCGATGCCGTCATCCGCTTCAGAGACGTCACGCCGAACGAATTGTTTGAGGTCGCTCGGCTGGTCGTCGCTGCCGAGATTGCCAAAATTCATACCACCGAATGGACCACGCAACTGCTCTACAACGAGCCGTTGAACCGAGGCATGAATGCCAACTGGCACGGGGTCTTTGAGAAGCAGGAGGTGGTGGCTGACGCGCTGAAGGAAGTTGTGCGCCGCCTCGACGATTCGAATGACGCGAAGAAGGCGAACAGCCTCTATGCGGCGCTGGTCGGCGGACCGGGCATCTTCGGGTTGGGCAACCGGGTGTATGAGGGGGTGCCGCTCGTGGGCCTGATCGATCCCGACAAACAAGACCGCTGGGATCTGAAAAACGACGATCATATCAACGGGGGCGTGAACCATTTCGGTTCCCCCTTCAATTTCCCCGAGGAGTTCATCACGGTGTACCGCTTACACCCATTGCTGCCGGACCTGATCGAATACCGCGAGTGGGACAAGGAACCGAACGTCGTCCGACACAACGTGCCGGTGATCGAGACCTTCCGGGGGAAGGCGACCGAGGCTATGCTGCAGAAGGGCCTGGCGAATTGGGCGCTCAGCATGGGCCGCCAGCGGCTGGGGGCGCTGACTCTTCAGAACCATCCGCAATTTTTGCAAAATCTGAAGACGCCACGCCTGCAATCTCCCACGCAACAGATCGACGTGGCCGCGCTCGATCTCATTAGGGACCGGGAGCGGGGAGTACCGCGCTATAACGAGTTCCGCCGGCAGTACGGGTTGAAGCAATTGACCAGCTTCGATGACTTTGTCGATACGCGTGTACCCAAGGACTCTTCAGCCAGACGCGAGCAGGCGCAGCTCGTGAATACGTTGCGCGAAGTGTACGGGCAACATCCGTGCGATGCGTCAAAAAAGATCACCGAGGCGCAGCTGAACGACGACGGCTCGCCCATCAACGATTGTTTGGGGCATCCACACGGCAGCCTGATCGACAACATCGAGGACGTCGATACCATGGTGGGATGGCTGGCGGAATTCAGGCGGCCGCATGGTTTCGCCATTTCAGAAACCCAGTTCGTCGTGTTTATTCTCAACGCCTCGCGCCGTCTCTTTAGCGACCGGTTCTTCACCTCCAGTTTTCGCCCGGAGTTCTACAGCACCCTTGGCGTTGAGTGGGTGATGCATAATGGACCGGGCCCGGAGATGATGGAGCAGGGAACGCCCAATGGCCATACGCAGCAAGTCTCTCCCATGAAACGCGTCCTGCTGCGGACAATGCCTGAACTGGCCGGCGAGCTCCAGGCTGTGGTGAATATGTTCGATCCCTGGGCGCGGGATCGCGGAGAGTATTACAGC
>DASQFV010000306.1:0-21371 GCA_035632975.1 Nitrospiraceae bacterium | reverse complement strand
TGAATGTCGAACGTTTCCCCTAAATGACGCATCGACATGGCGGAACATTCGATGTGCCAGCCTGGTCGCCCAGGGCCCCAAGGACTGGGCCATGAGGGTTCACCCGACTTGCTGCTCTTCCACAGGGCGAAGTCCATTGGGTGGCGCTTCCGCTCATCCACGTCCACGCGTGCGCCAGCTTGCATGTCGTCCAACCGCCGCTTTGAAAGACGCCCGTACCCAGAATACTTGGCCACTTCAAAATACACGTCTCCATCGACTTGATAGGCCAATCCTTTCTTCACCAAGGTCTCGGTCAACCGGATGATGTCGGTCATGTGTTCTGTGGCCTTGGGCTCGATGGAGGCTTGGCGAATGCCCAGTCTCCCCATATCTTCATAGTAAGCTTGGATATATTTCGCGGTGATCGTGTCACAGTTGACGCCCTGTTCGTTCGCCCGCTTGATGATCTTGTCATCCACGTCGGTGAAGTTCTTGACGAATGTAACCTGGTAGCCGCTGAACTCGAGATACCGCCGGATCACATCGAATACGAGCGCGCTACGAGCATGACCGATATGGCAGTAGTCGTAGACGGTCACGCCGCAGACATACATCCGAACGGTCTTCGGCTGAAGCGACTGGAACGGCTCATTTTTCCCTGTGAGCGTGTTGTAGATCGAGAGCATGGGTTGGTTACAACTCCGGAGTGATGCGGCGCTTCGGCCAATGGGACCAGAGAAAATAGCCCAGGGCAAGCGCCAGGCAGATGCCGATCACGATGTCGAACTGATGGAAATAGTCTCTCAGGTGCTCCCACTGCTCTCCCATTTTCACGCCGATGTAAGCCAGAAGATAACACCAGGGCAATGCACCGAGAAACGTGTAGAGCATGAACCGATAAATATTCACTCTGGCGATGCCGGCCGGCAACGAGATGAAGGTCCGGACGACCGGAAGCATCCGGCTGAAAAATACCGCTGCATCGCCATATTTCGCAAACCATCGATCCGCCATCTCGATGTCTTTTCTCGACACCAGCACATAGGGCCCGTATCGCTCGACGAAGGGCCGGCCTCCCAACACGCCAGCGTAGTAGGCCACAACCGACCCAGCGACGTTCCCGACAGCGCCGGCCAATGTCACGCCGAGCATCGTGAACTGTCCCGTCGTCACAAGATACCCGGAAAAGGGCATGATGATTTCGCTGGGCAATGGGATGCAGGCGCTCTCAATGGCCATGGTGAGGAAAATGCCCGTGTAGCCGAACGTCGAGATCATCGATACGATAAACTGGCTGAGCTCTGTAATGATCGCTTCGATCAAATTCCCCATAGCACCCTAGCCCGCATTATTCATGAAGGTTCGTCGCGAAAGCGTGCAGACGCGAAGCGAGACGGGAACTCGGAGACGTGAAGCCCTGAGGCATACTCGTGCAGTATGTCGAAGGGCTGAGCGGCGAGACTGCCCGTCACAGCCGCGCATCCACGCTTGTAGCAGAAGCTTCATGAATAATGCGGGCTAACTCCTCTGCTTGCCTTTCAACTTAGACGATGCGGCAACCCCACGCACACCTTGTCGACTTTCCGTTTCCCACTTCCGGAATCGATCCAACACCCCATGATGAGTCGTATCGAGGTGAATGGGGGTGAGCGAAACCGCCCCTTGCTCAAGCGCCTCATGGTCGGCATCCTTGCTTCGGCTCCACGATACACGGGTCCCGGCAATCCAATAGTAAGTCCGGCCATGCGGATCGACCTTTTCAATGATCGGATTATCGAAGCGTCTTCGACTGAGACAGGTGACTCGGACTCCGGTGATCGAGCTGAACGGTCGATTCGGAATATTGAGATTCACGAGCGTTTCGTCCGGCAAACCCTCTTTCAGGATCAAACGAGCGATGCGAACGGCATACCGAGCTCCGGCGTCAAAATAAAAATGTTCCTGCCCCTCCTGTGACACAGCCATCGAGGGGACACCGAGGATCGTCCCTTCCATCGCTGCCGAGACCGTCCCGGAATACAACACGTCGTCGCCAAGGTTCACCCCTTTATTGATCCCTGACACGAGGAGATCGGGTGGTGCCGACAGAAGTTTCAATACGGCCAGATTCACACAATCGACAGGCGTTCCGTTGACAGCGTAGATCCGTGTCCCGAGCTGATTCACTCGCAACGGTTTATGGAGCGTCAGGGCATGCGCGACGGCAGTCCGCTCACGATCCGGCGCGACTACCCACACCTCGCCCACTCTCGACAAGGCCTTGGCGAGCGCCGTCAGACCAGGCGAATGAATCCCATCATCGTTGGTGACCAAAATGCGCATGGGTCCCTCAGGAACAAAAAAAGCTGCCGGTGGCAGCTTCTTCGGTCGGTCTCGGCTCAGGCGTGATCCAGGAGTTCTGTCCGACGTCTCCCGTCACGCTCGATCCTTTGCCCTTCACGATATTTGGTCGGGGCGAGCCGATTTGAACGGCCGACCACTCGCACCCCAAGCGAGTACGCTACCGGGCTGCGCCACGCCCCGACACGCTCTATTCAATTCCACCGTCTCCCGCATTGTCCCCTGGAGGCCCCTGGAATGCAACCGGCTCGGCCGCGACGAGGCGTAACCGTCGTCAGTCAGAATGCGACTCCAACACTTTGAGAATCGCCTGGAGATTCCCTCGCAGTTTTTGCGCAAGTTCTTTGGGGCGCACCCGTTGACTTGCCACCCGGCCTCGCCTGGCCCAATATCGTTTGACACCTGCAAGTGTATGCCCTTCTTCATAGAGCATCCGCTTGATCTCCAATACCGTTTCGACTTCTCGTCTGACATAGAGTCGCTGATTCCCACGACTTTTCTTCGGCTTGAGAAACGGGAATTCTGACTCCCAGAATCGCAACACGTAAGCCGGTAGCTTGGCAATCTGGCTGACTTCGCCGATTTTATAAAAGACCTTGCTGCCCAGCCTGGGCTCGTTCCCCATGACCGGTCCTCGTGGTGGGATGAGTTACGGTGATTGAACGCGGCTATGAATTGACGTATTTCTTAAACACTTGACTGGGACGAAACGTCACCACGCGACGAGGCGTGATTCCTATCTCTTCGCCGGTCCGAGGGTTCCGGCCCTTCCGTGCCCCTTTACTGCGTACCACAAAGTTTCCGAATCCGGCAATCTTGACCGACTCTCCCTTATGCAACACCGCTTTCAACATATTCAGCACGAGTTCGACGATATCTGCGGCTTCATTTTTCGAGATACCGACCTGCTTGTAGATTTCGTTCGCGATATCTGCCTTTCGCATGCTTTCCCCTCCGACACCCGCACAAACTTTTCGAATGATTGCCTGTGGACTTACTACGAACGATTAGCAGTTTCGCTATAAGTTACGTGAGGTTATAAGACCTGTCAAGAAGAAAGATGCCGGATCGGATGCCCCTCTCATTCGTCTTTGGCAAGTAACTTGTATTCGATGCTGTCCGCCAGCGCTTGCCAGCTCGCCTCCATGATGTTCTCAGACACGCCGACGGTGCCCCATTTATCCTTATGATCGCCTGATTCGATCAACACCCGGACCTTGGACTCCGTCCCACGATTGGCCGACAGCACTCGCACTTTGTAGTCGAGCAGTTTGACTTCTCGTAGCTGGGGATAGAACTTTCCCAACGCTTTCCGCAACGCGTGGTCGAGCGCATTGACCGGACCGGCTCCGACTGCTGATGCATGTTCCACCACTTCGCCGACCTTCACCATCACTATGGCCTCCGACGACGAGACGCCATGGTCTTGCCTTTTCTCGACAATCACCCGAAAGCCCAGGAGTTGGAAGGATGGTCTGTGCGTCCCCATCGCTTTCCGCATGAGCAATTCGAAGGAGCCTTCCGCCGCCTCAAACTGGTAGCCCTCACTTTCACGCTCCTTCAAGGTATCGATCAATTCCTGCAACTTGACGTGACCCTTGTCCAATTTGATTCCGTACGCCTCGACCTTCTCCAGCAACCCACTCCGACCTGCCGCGTCCGATACCAGCACACGCTGGCGGTTGCCGACCAACCCAGGAATCACATGTTCATAGGTCGCGGGATTCTTGAGCACCGCATGGATATGGACCCCACCCTTGTGGGCAAACGCCGAATCTCCCACATAGGGCTGGTGCTTATTGGGCATGAGGTTCGCGATCTCGGCTACGAATCCCGAGACCCGCTTGAGATGGCTCAAACGGTCGCTCAACACCGGACGTTTCATCTTCAGTTCAAGATTGGGAATAATCGAACAGAGATTCGCATTGCCGCACCGCTCGCCGATCCCGTTAATCGTCCCCTGCACTTGCACCACGCCGGTTTCGATCGCCACCAGCGAATTCGCGACGGCCATTTCGCAATCGTTGTGGGCATGAATCCCCAAGGGCACCGCACACTCCCGCCGAACAACCTGGCAGATCTCTTTGATTTCCCAGGGCATCGACCCACCGTTGGTATCGCAGAGAATCACCCGTTCGGCCCCGACCGCAACGGCTTGACGAATGGTCTCCAGCGCGTAGTCCGGATTGGTCTTGTATCCGTCAAAGAAATGCTCCGCATCGTAGAACACCCTCCGACCTTTCGAGCGGAGATGAGCCACGGAATCGCTGATGAGTTCGAGATTCTTCGCAAGGGAAATTCCGAGCGCATCGGTGACGTGCAGCGACCAGGTTTTTCCGAAGAGCGTGATGATCTTGGTCTCGGCGTCCAGCAACGCCCGGATATTCGGATCCTTCTGTACCGCGTTGCTCGATTTTCTCGTCGACCCGAACGCCACCACCGTCGCCGTCTGCAACGGAACGGTCTTGATCATCCGAAAGAACTCGATGTCCTTGGGATTCGCCCCGGGCCATCCGCCTTCAATGAACTGCACGCCCAGCCCATCTAACTGTTGGGCGACCCGAACCTTGTCTTCGGCCGTAAAGGTGACATCCTCGGCCTGAGCCCCGTCCCGTAAGGTCGTGTCATAGATTTCCAGCGTTGCTGGCCGGGCGGCAGGTGCTTGCGGGGATCGCGGTTGTAAAGATTTTCGAGCCATATGGGAAACGATACCAGGAGCAGGACAACCCTGTCGAGACTCACCTCGCCGAAATCCACTACTTCATGCGTCGGTCCTCGGCCGGCGACTTATCCAACCCGAATGCGGTATGGAGAGAACGCATTGCGAGTTCAACATACTTTTCATCGATGACACAGGAGATCTTGATCTCCGACGTGCTGATCATGAGAATATTCACGCCTTCCTGCGATAAGACTTCAAACATCTTGGCAGCGACTCCTGAATGGGAACGCATCCCGACGCCGACCAGCGAGACCTTCGCGATCGCCTCGGTTACGGCGACCGATTTGGCGACGATTCGTTTCGCCACGTCCTGAATAAGCGGCAGGGCTTTCTTGATGTCCGCCCGTGGAATCGTGAAGGAAATATCCGTCATGCCAGACTGACTCATGTTCTGGATGATCATGTCGACATTGATGTTGGCCTTGGCCACCGGCCCGAAGAGTTTGGATGCAATACCTGGTTTGTCCGGTACGCCAACAATTGTGATTTTAGCTTGATTCCGATCGCCGGTGATTCCCGACACCGCAACCGCTTCCATATCCTTATCTTCACGCGTCACAAGCGTCCCCTTTCCTTCTTTGAAGCTGGAGTTCACCTCCACCGGCACGTTGAACTTCGCGGCAAATTCGACGGAGCGGCTCTGCAACACTTTGGCACCCAGACTGGCCATTTCCAGCATTTCCTCATAGGAAATCTTGTCGATTCGTCGAGCCACCGGCACAATGTTAGGGTCGGAGGTGTAGACGCCATCGACGTCGGTAAAGATGATGCACCGATCAGCCTTCAGCGCCGCAGCCAGCGCAACCGCTGTCAGATCAGAGCCGCCACGCCCCAACGTCGTGACGTCCGACTGCTCGTTGATCCCTTGAAAGCCGGCAACCACTGGAATGACCCCTTTGAGCAGGGCCTCGCGGATTCGATCGGCGCTCACACGGGTGATACGCGCTTTCGTATGGGCATTGTCGGTCATGATCCCGACTTGGCGTCCCGTAAAAGATTGAGCATCGAGCCCCCGGGCCCGCAAGGCCATCGCCAACAAGGCGATGGTCACCCGCTCTCCGGTCGACAGTAGCATATCGAGTTCGCGATCGTCCGGCAGCGGCGTGACTTCGTGCGCCAATCGATGCAACCGATCCGTTTCTCCGCTCATCGCGGACAGGACAACCACGACGCGATGGCCATCCTTGTGAGCCTTCTCAACACGGTCGGCCACGCAGTGGATCCGCTCGATCGTGCCCACGGACGTCCCCCCATATTTCTGGACAATCAGTGCCACGTCCTTCAGGATCCTTTTGCGAAAAGTCGCACGACGAACTTCGTCGCATCACGAGAAGGCACGGTCGAGGCTCGAGCATCAGCTTCGATAAATCTCCGTCCGGCCCCGGCAGCGGGGCCTGTCGCACTGTCACGATAGGCGAAGAACCCAGGACCTTCCGCCACCTGGCCATGTTGCACGTTGCCCGAATCGCAGAAGGCCACGATGCGATGGGCGCCCAAATTGGCCAGTCCTACGAGCAGCGGCCCTACCAGATCACGATCGACCGCTTCGATACCCTTCACCTTGGCCGCGACATCCGACCCGTAGACGACCTCGTCCGGTAACTCCACATGCACGTAAGCAAAATCATTTTTCTTCAGTTCCTCCAGGGCCACCGCCGCTTGAGTGCGAAGATCCGCACCGGCCAATCTCGCGCCGTCCACGGCTTCGAGCCCGGCCATGATGCCGAGTCCGCGATGGACATCGCTCTGTGAAATCACCACACCGGACATCTTCAGTCGCTCAGAGAGGCTTGGCCAGAGAATGGCCCGGCCTTGGCCCCAGAGCCAGAGACAATTGGCCGCCTTCTGCCCCGCCTCCCGTCGTTCATCGTTGAGGGGATGGTCGCGCAAGATCTGAAACGAGGCGTCCATGAGTTTCCAGAGAATGTCGGATCCGTCTCCCGTCGGTAATGCATCGGCGATCGGTCGACCAACCAATAATTGTGGATCTGTACAGACCGCTCGCGACTTCCCGTTGACCCACACCATGAGGTGACGGTGGCCTAACCCGGGGTAGAACTGAATCATCTCAGACCCGAGCTGCTCATTGATCGCCTCGATCAATTCGCGGGCCTCTTCTGTCGAAATCAGGCCTGCGGTCGCATCATCCATCACCACGTGCGGTCCGAGTTTCTTGATCTCGTTCAATCCGCCTTTACTCCCGGACTGGGCGTCTGCCCGCAACGTCACCATCGTACAGCGATAGACCACATCATGCTCGCCGATGGCGACCCCCAGACTGGCCGCTTCGAGCGGACCAGGCCCCTGGTAGTATTTCTTGGGGTCGTATCCGAGAATAATGGTTCCCATCAGACCGCTCCCCGGCCGCATGTTCTCAGGCACCGCGGCCAGGAGCCCAAGCTCCCCACCTTGCGCGAGACGATCCAGGTGAGGGGTGGAAGCCACTTGAAGAGGAGTTCGTCCGCCCAATTCCTGCCGGGGATGGTCTGCCATCCCATCGGCATGCAGAATCACATGTTTCATCGAATCCTTGCGTTCATTGTGTCTGCACCTTTAATAGACGAGCGACATCCTCCCGCGTCGCTCTAACGGTTTTCGGTTGGACCGATACGCTGATAGCTGTGTCGGCATCTTTCAGTCCATGGCCGGTCAAGGTGCAGACCACTGTCTCGCCTTCACGCAGTCCGCCTTGCTTGCTCAACTTCATCACGCCGGCAACCGATGCGGCGGACGCCGGCTCGCAAAAGACCCCCTCCGTCGCCGCCACCGCCCTATAGGCCTGCAGAATCTCTTCATCCGTCACCGAATCGATTGCTCCCGCGGATTCCTTCACGACATTCAAGGCCGCTTCCCAGCTGGCCGGATTGCCGATCCGGATCGCCGAGGCCACCGTCTGCGGATTCTCCACGATGCGACCCAGTACGATGGGCGCGGCACCAGCCGCCTGAAACCCGACCATGCGAGGCAGTCTCGTGGATTGATTGGCCGCACGGTATTCCTGGTACCCTTTCCAATAGGCGGTAATGTTACCGGCATTCCCAACCGGCAGCGCATGAACAGTCGGGGCATCGCCGAGCTCATCGCAGACCTCCATCGCGGCGGTTTTCTGTCCCTCGATCCGATAGGGATTAATCGAGTTGACCAACTCGATGCGGTGGATCACCGACAATTCCTTCACAATGGTCAACGCCTGGTCAAAGTTTCCTTCGATCTGGATGACTGTGGCTTGATGCATCATGGCCTGTGACAGCTTGCCCATCGCGATCTTCCCGGCAGGAATCAACACATAGACAGCCAGTCCCGCCCGCGCACCATAGGCTGCCGCGGACGCAGATGTATTCCCCGTGGAGGCACAGATCACCGCCTTGGCCCCGGACTCAACGGCCTTTGAGATGGCCATCGTCATGCCGCGATCCTTGAACGATCCTGTCGGATTCATGCCTTCGAATTTAAGATAGAGATCGACGCCGGGAGCGATCTGCTTGGCCAGCCGCGTCGCCCTGATGAGCGGAGTGTTGCCTTCACCGAGCGTCACCACGGGGGTACGTTCAGTCACCGGCAGAAACTTCCGATATTCTTCGATCACACCACGCCAGCGATTCATCGCATTACTCGTCCCTGCCCTCGACCCGGATCAAGGTGGTGGGCTCGGAGATGAAGGCCATGCGATTGATTGCTCGCAGTGCCGTTTGGACATCGCGCTCCATAGCGGTATGGGTCTTGATCACGACCGGAACTGTTTGCCCTTCGCGCCGTCCCTGTTGGAGGACGGATGAGATACTAATACCGCACCGGCCCAGCTCCCCTGCGATTTGCGACAAGACACCGGGGCGGTCCAACACCATAAAGCGGAGGTAATAGAGCGAGCTGATTTCTTCCATCGTCCGCATCCGAAGCGGACGACGCTGGTCCTGCTGGAACGAGACGGGCGGCACTCGCCCAACCGCTCCCTTCAACAGATTGCGCGCGATGGCGATGAGATCGCCGACCACCGCACTGCCGGTCGGCATGGACCCCGCGCCCTGGCCATACAGCACTACGTCGCCCACGGCATCGCCGACAAGTTGAATCGCGTTGTAGACGCCTTCGACTTGGGCGATTGGAGATGAGGAAGGCAGCATCGTGGGATGCACTCGGGCTTCGACTTCGTTGCCAACCAGCTTGGCAATGCCCAGCAGCTTGATTGTACAACCGAACTCTTTGGCGTAGGCGATATCGAGCGGCGTAATGTGGGTGATCCCCTCGGTATACACATCTTTGACATTGACCGGTGTTCCATAGGCCAGCGCCACCAGGATCGCCAGCTTGTGCGCCGAATCAATCCCGGCCACGTCGAATGTCGGATCCGCTTCCGCATAACCGGCCTGCTTCGCTTCGTCGAGCACCGTCTCAAAACTCTGGCCTTCACGGGTCATGCGCGAGAGAATGTAATTGGCCGTCCCATTGATGATCCCATAAATGGATTGGATGGTGTTGGCCGCCAGCCCTTCCCTCAATGCCTGGATGACGGGAATTCCCCCGCCCACGCTCGCTTCGAAACCTAGGTCGACGCCCTTGCTGGAAGCCGCGGCAAATATTTCTTCTCCGTGTAACGCGAGCAAGGCCTTATTGGCGGTGACGACATGTTTGCCTGCCGCAATGGATTCCAGAATTATGCGTTTGGCAACATCGCAGCCCCCGATCAACTCAACGACGATATCGATCGCGGGATCGGTGAGAATCTGCTTCGCATCTGTCGTGAGGAGGCCGGGCGGCAGGGACAAACCTCGGTCACGTTTCACATCGAGATCCGCAATCCGAATGATTTCGATCGGCACACCGACCCGGCGGCTGATCAAGGCGGCGTTCCCCAAGAGAATCTTCGCGACACCCGTCCCGACTGTTCCGAACCCAATGATGCCGACGCCCACGCGCGAAATCATGCTTCCGACCCCTCAAGCTTCAGGGATTTGCGAATGCCTCGAATGGCTTGTCTCGTGCGATGTTCATTTTCGACAAGGCCGAAACGCACATACTCGTCCCCGCCTTCACCAAACCCGATCCCGGGAGACACGGCCACTTTCGCCTCGCGGAGCAGGAGCTTCGAAAACTCCAACGACCCCATCGAGCGATAGGGCGACGGAATCCTCGCCCAGACGAACATGGTGGCCACGGGCTTGTTCACCTGCCACCCGATACGACTCAGTCCGCTCACCAACACATCACGACGCTTCTGGTAGCGCAATACCGTCTCCTTGACACAATCTTGTGGTCCATTGAGGGCAATGACGCTGGCAATCTGCAGAGGCTGGAAAATACCATAATCCAGATAGCTCTTGATCTTGGCCAAGGCTCCGACAATTTCGCGATTACCGCAACAAAAGCCCACGCGCCAACCAGGCATGTTGTAGGCCTTGGATAGGGTATAGAACTCGACGCCGACATCCTTGGCCCCGGAAACCTGCAGGAAGCTCGGCGCCCTATATCCGTCGAACACCAAGTCCGCGTAGGCGAGGTCATGAATGACAATCACGTTATGTTCTTTGGCAAAGGTGACGATCTTCTTGAAAAACCCGAGATCCACCACAGCGGTGGTGGGGTTATGGGGGAAATTGATGACCAAGATCTTCGGCCGCGGGAAGGTCTGGCGATAGACCCGCTGCAAGTCGTCGAAGAAGTCACTGTCCGGACGCAGCTCGATCCCACGAACTTCTCCGCCCGCAATGATGAAACTATACATATGAATGGGATAGGTCGGCGTCGGCGTCAGGACGACATCGCCGGGTCCAATCAAGGCCAGCGCCAAATGTGCCAATCCTTCTTTGGAGCCGATCGTGACGATGGTCTCGGTTTCAGGATCCAGATCGACATCGTAACTCCGCTTGTACCAACCCGCAATCGCATGTCGCAGTTTCGTAATCCCGCGCGAGGCCGAGTAGCGATGATTTTTCCCCTTCCTCGCCGCCTCGATCATCTTCTCGACAATATGGCTTGGCGTCGGTTGGTCAGGATTTCCCATTCCGAAATCGATAATGTCTTCGCCCTGTTGACGAGCCTCGAGCTTGAGGCTCTGCACCTGGGCAAACACATAAGGCGGTAGCCGCTTGATGCGATAAAATCCGTCGCCTAGTCCCATCGGGTCCCTGTCAGTAACCTTCACACGCACGGAGGCGTAGAGAAACCACCGTCCGCCGCATCAGGGGGCCTATTCTAATGGCGGGGAGCGTATCGAGTCAAATTATGTCGTGATTCTGTGGGGTTCGGTATGCTAACCCTTCAGACTGACCGGGACAACACGTCACCAACTCCCCCTCCCAGTCCTTGCCCATCCCAGTCAATTTCTGTTACAACTGCAACGCCTTTCGCACTCATCACGCAACTCAGTTTCTCCTTGCTCCACATAGCAGAACGGAGGATCCGTGCCACGACTTGGGGTGAACATCGACCATGTGGCCACCTTGCGCCAGGCCCGTGGTGGAACCGATCCGGACCCCCTTGCCGCCGCAGTTTTGGTGGAATTGGCCGGGGCTGACGGAATTGTCGTCCACCTCAGAGAAGATCGGCGCCATATTCAAGACCGCGATCTTCGCCTCTTGCGGGAACTCATTCGCACCAAGCTCGATCTGGAGATGGCCGCCGATGAGACGATGGCCAAAATTGCCCTGACCATAAAACCGGACATGGTCACGCTCGTCCCGGAACAGCGTCAGGAACTCACGACTGAAGGCGGCCTGGACGTGGCCGGCCACAGAGATCGTATCCAGCAGGTTGTAGCCCTGCTCCAGGATGGCGGCATTCCCGTCAGCCTCTTCATCGAACCGGATTTGGCCCAGGTCAAAGCATCGCACAGAGTCTCAGCCGATTTCGTCGAGCTCCATACGGGCCGGTATGCGAATGCCCGGCGCTCGAAAGAAGCCGATGCGGAAGTAGAAGCCATTACGCAGGCCGCGAAACTCTCTTACAAACTCGGAATGGGCGTCAATGCCGGGCACGGCTTGGACTATCGCAACCTCACGCGGTTGACTCACATTCCGGAAATCGTCGAATACAACATCGGCCACAGCATCATTGCCCGAGCGGTTCTGGTGGGCCTCGACCAGGCCGTTAGGGAGATGAAAGCGTTGCTGAGTTGAATCATCGCGCCGGTGCGACACTCTGCGTTCCTCCATGGACAATGCGATTCGCCTTTGTCATGACATTGCGACGTAGGCAACAGATCTCTTTCCTCCCCGCGCTCACCCGATCCCTCCTGCGGTATCGATCCCGCACGCAAGGCCACCCATGAAAATCGTGACCGGAACCGAGATGCAGACACTCGATCGCCGCACAATCATCGAAGCGCATGTTCCCAGTACCGTCTTGATGGAGCGGGCCGGCGAGGGAATCGTCAGGCATCTGGAGGAGCACTGTGGACCAGCACGAGGCAAGACCATTACCATCCTCTGCGGAAAAGGGAACAACGGCGGAGACGGATTGGTTGTGGCCCGACTGCTGCACCGCCGGCATGCTCGGATTCATGTGGTGCTCCTCACACCGATCACTGACTTGAGTCGCGATACCGCGGCCATGTATCGTCGGCTCGTTCGGGTTGCGGGGCGAGCAGCGATCGTTCGATTCCGGTCTGCTGATCAGGCGCGGTCCCTCCTCGCCTCCAGCGACATCCTCGTCGATGCCCTCCTTGGTACGGGATTGTCCTCCGTAGTGACCGGAACCTATCGTGAGGCCATCGACCTCATCAACAGTGCAGGGAAACCAGTCATCGCGGTTGATATCCCGTCCGGTCTCCATGCCGATACCGGCGCCATCCTAGGGCGAGCGATCCGCGCCACGTTGACCATCACATGTGGCCTCCCGAAACTTGGCCTCTATGTGGATGCAGGGATTGACCAGGCCGGCGCAATCCGCGTCGTCGATATCGGCATTCCATCCGCCTATGTGGATGCCATCGAGAGCCGGACCCTGCTCCTGACAGGTGACAGTGCTTTTCAGTCTCTACCGGAACGCGTGCCCTCCGCGCATAAAGGAACCTTTGGCCATGCGGGGATTATCGCAGGGTCCGTGGGCAAAACCGGCGCGGCGGCGCTGGCGGCCCGGGCGGCACTCCGCGTTGGAGCCGGCCTGGTGACCGTGGCAACCCCCAGCAGCGTCAACGATGTACTGGAAGCAAAGTTGTTGGAAGCGATGACGATGCCTCTCCCGGAAACGAAGGCACGTACACTGGCCCGCTCAGGACTCGACCGTGTCTTAGCGTTTATCCAGGCACGCACGGCGATCGCCATCGGTCCTGGGCTCTCGACACATCACGAAACCGTCGAACTCGTGCAGTCGCTCATGAAGCATCTGGATCGGCCCTCCGTCCTCGATGCCGACGCGCTCAATGCCTTGGCCGGCCGGGCCTCGTTGCTGACCGAATGTAAAACTCCACCCATTCTCACCCCGCATCCTGGTGAGATGGCCCGGCTCGAAGTCGATGCCACCACGCAGAGCGTTAACGCGGACCGAATAGGCACGGCCAGACGGTTTGCCCGAGAACGCGGCGTGTTCGTCGTCTTAAAAGGCGCACGAACTGTCATCGCCCGCCCCGATGGGCTTGTCGCCATTTGTCCGACCGGTAATCCCGGCATGGCCACGGCCGGAACCGGTGATGTCTTGACCGGCATGATCGTCGGCTTACTGGCGCAAGGGGTCCCCGCATGGGACGCCGCCTGTGCCGCGACCTATTTTCATGGATCGGCCGGCGACATGGCATCCCAACACCTCGGGCAGCCCGGGATGCTCGCTAGTGACCTCATCGCTCAGATTCCTTATGCGCTCCAGCGGACTACAACGACCTAACGTGACCCGGCCAGCCAAGGCGAAACAGCCTGCCGCTCGCCGCGCACCAGCATCCAGTCGGCCGTGGAAACTGGTGTCTACATCGCACCGGGACACTGATCGGCTAGGCCAAGTGATCGGCCGCGTGCTTCGCGGGGGAGAAACGATCGCGCTCTACGGACCGCTCGGAGCCGGCAAGACGGCGCTCGTTCGCGGAATTGCGCAGGGTCTGGGCGCATCGCCGACGGCAATCAGTAGCCCGACATTCGTCGTGATTCACGAATATGATCAAGGGCGCCTGCCGCTAGCCCACGTGGATCTGTACCGTATCCGCTCGCCCCGCGAGCTTGAATCGACAGGACTGATCGAGTATTTCTCCGGCCGGACCGTCACGGCAATAGAATGGGCCGACAAGGGCCTTGCCGCGCTGCCGCTGGACCGGATCGAGATTGCGCTGAACCATCGTACCGTGCGGAGCCGGACGATTCAGTTGAGCGTGACCGGGCCGAAGTCTGATGAGGTCCTCGCCCTGGCGCGCATGCGGTACAGCAAGACCGGCAGGGTGCATCGAGCGTCACCATACCGGGCCTTAGCCCGCATTATTCATGAAGGTTCGTCGCGAATGCGTGCAGACGTGAAGCGAGACGGGCACTCGGAGACGTGAAGCCCTGAGGCATACTCGTGCAGTATGTCGAAGGGCTGAACGGCGAGACTGCCCGGCACAGCCGCGTATCCGCGCTTGCAGCAGAAGCTTCATGAATATTGCGGGCTAGACAGGGAGAAAATAACGAGGTCATGATTAGACTGATTCTGGTCGGAGTTCTTCTACTCCTCTCCCTGGCTTTTTTCCTTCAGAACCAGGAACAAGAAGTCACACTCCGGTACTTCTTTGGTCTCTTTGCAGCCTCGACGCCGATCTATAAGCCCGTCCTGGCGGGGTTCGCGGTGGGACTGCTGGTCTCCGGCATTCTTCTCTTTCCTCCATGGGTGCGGAGCCGTATCGAACTCCGCCGAAAAACCAAAGCGCTGCAGGAAGCCGAGGTGGACCTAGAACGATTACGCCACTCGCTCGAACAAGTCACCGGCCGTATATCCCCCACCCTAACCGACGAACCACATCGAGACCACCGCGATGAGTGACACAGATGCCTCACCGTTGATGCGGCAATACCGCGAAATCAAGCGCGGCTATCCCGACGCCGTTCTGTTGTTCCGCGTCGGCGACTTCTACGAAATGTTTTATACGGATGCGCAAATCGCCTCCAAGCTGCTCTCCATTGCCCTCACCTCTCGCGACAAATCCAGCACCAACCCAGTTCCGCTCTGCGGAGTGCCCTACCATGCCGCGCAAGGTTATATCGCAAAGCTTCTCAAGGCTGGGCGGACCGTAGCACTCTGCGAACAGGTGGAGGACCCGAAACTCGCGAAGGGGCTCGTGCGCCGCGAAGTCGTTCGTTTGTATACGCCGGGCACGCTGATCGATACCGAATTCCTCTCTCCCGGAGAGTCGCATTTCCTGGCGGCTGTGGCCTTCTCCGACGCCACGGCCCCCTCCGCCAAGGGTCAATCCGTCATTGGACTGGCCTGTGTGGACGTCTCCACCGGAGAGTTTTGGATGACAGAGTTCCAAGGGGCACAGGCAGAGAGCCAGCTCATGGATGAACTGGCTCGGCTGGAACCACGGGAAGTACTTCATCCCGATTCCAATCCGAATGCCGGATCATGTCTGAATCGCCTGCGTGGGCCACGCCTCTGCGCGCAACCTTCGGCCTCCTTTAATCCCAAAGATGCCGCGCAACTACTCCAGACACAGTTTGGGGTGCACTCGCTCGACGGATTCGGCTGTCGCGGCCTGACCGCCGGGATCGGAGCCGCCGGAGCGGTCCTGCGATATTTTCGTGAAACCCAGCCAACCGCCTCCCTCGCACACCTCCGCCGTCTACAAACGCGCTGGAGCGGCGACGCGATGCATTTGGATAGCGCGACGATTCGCAATCTCGAACTCGTACGACCATTGGGAGCCGGTGAGCACCGATCGGGACAGGACCAGCCAACGGTCTTGTCGGTATTGGACCGCACCGCGACGGCCATGGGCAGTCGCTTGTTACGCGATTGGCTCGTCAGACCGCTCCTCGATCACGGCGCCATTCAAGCTCGGCTCGATGCGGTCGGGGAATTGAAAGACCGGATTCAACAACGCGTGTCGCTCAGGACTACGCTCCGTGATGTGCAAGATATCGCCCGTTTGAGCAGTCGCGTAACGCTCGGCGTCGCAGGGCCTCGTGAACTACTCGCGTTGAAACAGTCCGTGAGCGCCCTGCCTGAATTGCGGTCCCACATCCAGCCGTTCCGTGCTTCGTTGCTGGTCGGTGTCCACGAGTCGTGGGACGACTGCCGCGATGTGCATGACGCCATTGAGCAGGCCATCAAGCCGGATCCTCCGATGTCGCTCCGTGACGGCGGCATGATTCGGGAAGGATACCATGCCGGGGTCGATGAACTCCGAAAGGCGAGCACGGAGGGCAAGGGCTGGATCGCCACGTTGGAAACCAAAGAACGGGAGCGAACGGGGATCGACTCTTTGAAGGTTCGCTACAACCAGGTGTTCGGCTACTACATCGAAATTACCAAGACACACCTCTCCCGCGTCCCGCCTGATTTCATCCGCAAACAGACGCTGGTCAATGCCGAACGATTTATGACGCCGGAGCTAAAAGAGTTAGAAGAGCGTGTCACAGGCGCGGAAATTAAATTGTTGTCGCTCGAGCAGGAGCTGTTTGAACAATTGCGCGTGCGCTTGGCGAACGAGGTGCCTCGTCTTCAAGCCATGGCCCAGAGCGTCGCGTTGCTCGACGTTCTCGCCGGGCTGGCCGAGACCGCTGCATTATATCGCTACGTCAAACCCCTCGTCGATGAGAGCAGCACGATCCTCATTCGGGAAGGCCGCCACCCTGTCGTCGAGCAACTCAGCAGCGATTTGACCTTCGTACCCAACGACACGGCCCTCGACTGTGAAGGCAACCGGCTTGTGATCCTCACCGGTCCCAACATGGCAGGGAAAAGTACCTACCTCCGCCAGGTCGCGCTGATCGTCCTGTTGGCGCAGATCGGGAGCTTCGTGCCGGCGACCGAAGCCCGCATCGGACTGGTCGATCGGATTTTCACGCGCGTAGGAGCCTCGGACAACCTGGCCGCCGGACAGAGCACCTTCATGGTGGAGATGATCGAATCGGCGCATATCTTGAACAGCGCGACCGCCCGCAGCTTGATTCTCCTGGATGAGATCGGCCGAGGGACCAGCACCTACGATGGACTGAGCATTGCCTGGGCTATTGCGGAGCATATCCAAGACCGCCGACACTTGGGAGCCAGGACACTGTTCGCCACGCACTATCACGAGATGACGCAACTGGAACGGTTGCGTGAGGGGATTAGAAACTATTGCGTGGCGGTCCAGGAACGAGATGGAGACGTGGTCTTCTTGCGTAAAATTGTGCCGGGCGGTGCAGACCGCAGTTACGGCATTCATGTCGCCAAACTGGCGGGACTCCCTCCGACGGTCATCGCTCGGGCGCAGCAAGTTCTGGCCCAGTTGGAACAACCGGATACCACCATCGAGGGCGCGCCCATATCTTCAGGGAAAGAACCACCACGTGCCTCGCTCCCTCAGCCCCATCCGATCATCGAGGAAGTGAAACAGATCGACCTCTTCTCCATGACCCCGCTCGATGCGCTCAATCGCCTCGCTGACCTACAGCGCCGGATCGGTCCAACCGGCCAAGACGATCACGAGAAATAGAAGGCGGCATCCCCTTTCGGAGATGCCGCCTTTCCCAATAGAGACTGGCTCAGTTCAGTGATGAGCAGTGCCCGTGTTGTACTTCGCGGTCCAGGGAATCAAGCCAGCGATGGGCTCTCCACCTGGGAGCAACACATCATACTGCATGGGTATAGCGTCCCCATCAGGAGACTTCGGTGAGGTAGTGAGGCCTTGCTTTGCTGCTGCACAGCCTGCCTCAATTTCGCTCTTCCCCGCGCACTCCTTTAATCGCAGACCGGAGATGCTCAGCGGCTTCCCCATGGAACCGGCCACTTCCGGAAGCTTCTTGACCGAGGAGATGACACGATGATTCTGCTCTGGCTCCGTCGCGACGAATTCAATCAGGTCAGTCGTGCTGCTGGGCGGCACTTCCTTGGCAGCTGCCGGCCCCGCATGGGGACGGCCCATCTTCTTGAGTTCTTCCCAAGCACCCTTGTCGGCGTAAAACTTTAGATTTTTCCCCGGGTGAATCTTCTGCCAGTAGAGACCGCTTTCAGCGGCCCCGCCGAACACAGAGACGTTGATCCAGACCGCTTCATCGTAGGGATCGAGCACGATCACGCGACCCTGTAATGTCGTCGGCTTGCTCATATCGCCCCACTCAAAGCGCTCTTGGAATGATTCGATCGCCAGTGCGGTGGAGGCCACAGAGCCCACCAGCGCTACGGCGGCCATCACGGCCCAGCCTTTCGTATGAAACGTCATAGCTGCGACCTCCTTAACAGGAGATGAAGGAAATAAAACTTGTTAAGGTCATTCCTTAATAACTTTAAAGCCGGTGATCGTCCGACCATCCAGATTCACTTCCATGGCGACAAGTTCCTGGGAGGCCTTGATGATCTGGTCCATGAGAGCCTTGTCCTTCACTGCCAACCGGACGGTCGTGGCGGCATGGTACCAGCCCGAGTACGGACTGTTCTTGTCGGCGCCGCCGACAAAGCCCCAGGCGCAACAGGAGAACAATGGATCCGGTGGTTTTACATCGAGATCGGAAGAAGAACGACCGTTCGGGGTTCCCGAACCCGGCTCACCGCTGTTCCAATATTGAATCCCGAAGAGCAACTCTCCGTCTGGATTGTCGGCCCACTGTGACCATACCCGGCCCTTGAGAGTCTTGGTGACTTCACCCTTCATGGGCTTCCCACCGACGACATTGTCCGTTGGACCAGCCCCAGTACTGGCCACATCTGCAGCAACGGCAAACTCGGCCGTCAGCATGCCAAGTACAGAAAACACTGCAATGGCGGCTAGAAGTATGACCCTTGGCATACCTAGTCCCTCCTTCATAAAATAACAACCAGAATAACCGATGGATACGCAATTTACGGACGACAACCGCTACGAAACAGTTTCAGAGATTAGCTGCGTCCCTTCGCTTGAGAATCGTGGTCAAAAAGTCCGGTCATCGTACTGAAACCTTGAAACTGTGTCAAGAAATTGTTTGCCCTATTGATAGCTCTGAACACAATAAGATATGCATTTAAGAATCAACATCTTACAGGCAGCTGCGTTGAGCTTTTTTTCCACTTTTGAGGACTCGGCAAGTGTCTATTAGAGAATTCTCATCCATAGGCCTGCAGGCTGCGTGAGGCGAGAGGCCCGAGCCCGGTGACCGCAAGGGAGTCCAGCTTGAAAAATTGGCGGCCCACATTGAAGACCTGCTCCTCATTCACACGATCGATATGAGCCAGCATGGCTTCCAGTGACATGTGCCGGCCATGTGTGAGTTCATCCTTCGCCAACTTGCTCATGCGGCTGTGGGAACTCTCCAAGCTCAGCATCAGGCTGCCCTTCATCTGGGTTTTCACCCGCTCAAGCTCTTTCCGCTCGACGCCTTTGATGCCGATCCGCCGAATCTCTCGGCAGACGAGATCCACGACGCGATCCACCTCATTCGGCCTCGTCGCCGCATACACAGTGATCATGCCGCCGTCCGAATAGCCGGACAAGAAGGAGTAAATCGAGTAGGCAAGTCCCCGTTTCTCTCGTACTTCCTGGAACAGTCGCGAACTCACACTGCCGCCCAACGCGCTGTTGAGCGCATACAGTGCATACCGGTCATGGTGTCCAGCAGCGATACCTTTGAGCCCAAGGCACAAATGCACCTGCTCCAACCGCTTCTTCCTCAGCAAGATGCCACCGCGCACGTCAGGAGGGCGGCGCCCATTGGCGTGGGCCGCCTTTGCCATTTTGCCCATCCCGAAATACCGCGCGACCATCGGATCAAGATGGGCCTGATCGAAGTTTCCGGCAATCGAAACCACGGTCTGCCTCTGATCGTAGTAGGTCTCGATATAGTTCAGCAGATCCTGACGTCGCAGCCCCCTGATCGTCTTCTCTTGGCCTAGAATGGAGCGACCGAGCGGATGACGCCCCAGCACTTGGCCCATGTGAAGCTCTTGCACCAGATCTTCCGGATCGTCCTGGACCATACGAATTTCTTCCAGGACGACCTGTTTTTCTTTTTCGACTTCTTTGGATTCGAAACGGGAATGGTGGAATAGATCGGAGAGGAGTTCGACCGCTCGATCCAGTTGCTGATCCAACACCTTCACGTAATAGGTCGTCGTCTCACGCGAGGTGAAGGCATTCATCTCTCCGCCAAGCGCGTCGATTTCGCGCGAAATTTCGGCGGAGGAACGATTGCGCGTTCCTTTGAAGAGCATGTGTTCGATGAAGTGGGAATATCCTGCCTGGGAAGGCTGCTCGTCCCGCGACCCGGTGTTGACCCACACGCCGACGGTCACCGACTTGAGCGTCGGGATCCGTTCGGTCACCACCCGCACTCCATTGTCCAGGACGAGCTTGCGATACAAGACGGCTACCTGGCGGACGGATCCGGCGCACCGGCCCCGGCCGGAGGCGGCATGGCTTCCTTGCGGCTCAGGCGGATCTTTCCTTGCCGATCCACTTCCAGGACCTTCACCAGGATTTGATCGCCTTCCTTCACCTCGTCGGATACCGCTTGGACTCGATGGTGCGCCAGCTGCGAGATATGCACCAGTCCATCGGTTCCCGGCAGGACCTCCACAAACGCGCCGAAGTCCATGATCTTCCGAACCGTGCCCATGTAGATCTTCCCGATCTCGACCTCTTCGGTAATCCGGCTGATCATTTCTTTGGCCTTTTCGGCCGAGGCTCCGTCAACCGACGCGATCGTGACGGTTCCGCTGTCGTCGACATTGATCTTGACCCCGCAATCCGCAATGATGGCGCGGATCGTTTTGCCGCCCGGACCGATGATCTCGCGAATCTTGTCCTGCTTCACCTTCATCGTGAAGATCCGTGGCGCGTATGCCGACAGGGTGGTTCTCGGCGCTTGGAGCGCCTTCTCCATACAGCTTAAAATATGCAAGCGGCCGGCTTTAGCCTGCTCCAAGGCCTTCTGCATCAAGGCCGACGTAATGCCGCCGATCTTGATATCCATCTGCAACGCCGTCACGCCCCGCTTGGTCCCACAGACTTTGAAATCCATGTCACCCAAGTGATCCTCCAGTCCGAGGATATCAGAGAGGATCATGACCCGATCACCTTCCTTGATCAATCCCATCGCGATCCCGGCCACGGCTTCTTTGATCGGCACGCCGGCGTCCATCATGGCAAGGCTCCCACCACAGACGGTCGCCATCGAAGAGGATCCGTTGGATTCGAGGATGTCGGACACGATGCGGAGCGTATAGGGGAAGGCTTCCTTGCTGGGAACCACCGGGGCCA
>DASQFV010000305.1:0-4920 GCA_035632975.1 Nitrospiraceae bacterium | reverse complement strand
GGGCCTCGTCCATGGTTTCTCCCATCCCGAGGATCAGCCCGGACTTGGTGCGCATGCCCAATTGCTTCGCCTTGCCGAGTAACTCGATCGATCGCCGATACTTCCCCTGTGGTCTGATTGTCGGAAACAGCCGCCGCACAGTTTCGATGTTGTGATTCAGAATCTCCGGCATCTCGGCACAGACCATCGCGAGGGCTGTATCATTCCCTTCGAAATCTGGAATCAAGACTTCAATCGTGCAGCCTGGGCAGAGCTGTCTGGTCTGCTGGATCGTTTCGGCAAAGATCGCGGCGCCGCCATCTTCCAGTTCATCCCGGTTCACCGATGTGATCACGGCATGCCTAAGGCCCAACACCTGGACCGCTTCTGCGACGCGACGCGGTTCTTCATGATCGATCGCCGGCGGTCGGCCTGTCTCGACTGAACAGTAGTGGCAACGTCTGGTGCAGATGTCGCCCAGGATGAGGAATGTCGCGGTGCGTGCGTTCCAACATTCCCATCGGTTCGGGCAACGCGCTTCTTCGCAAATGGTATGGAGCTTGAGCCGATCCATCGTCTGCTTGATGTCGAGGTAGTCTGGACCGGTTTTCGCTTCGATTTTGAACCAGGGCGGAAGGCGCCTGGAAGAGCTGAAGGCTGAAGACTGAAGGCTGATAGCCGGAGATATATCAGCGGGAGAAGTTTTGAGTTGGCTCAGGGGGATAAAGCTCATGGAGTCTCCTTGGCCGGGAGTAACTCCGAGGGGTGTTCAAGGATGCGTTTAAACTCTTTCAGGAAGCCGGCCCCCTGCACACCATCCAGAGCCCGGTGGTCGCAGGATAACGTTACCTTCATGCGTCGGCCCACCTTGACCGTGCCGTCCTTGACGACAGGTGCGTCGCAGATGGCACCCACAGCGATGGATGCTGCTTGAGGGGGGATGAGGACCGCAATGAAGTTTTCCACGTCGAACATTCCCAAGTTTGAGATCGAGAAGGTGGCGCCGGTGTATTCCTGCGGCTGCAAGCGTTTGTCCCTGGCCCGGTCGATCAGCGTCCGCGACTCGGTCGAGATATCGTCCAGCGACTTCGCGCCGCAATTGCGAATGACTGGCGTGATCAAGCCGTCATCGATGCCGACGGCGATGCCGATATCAATGTGCGCATGTCGCCTGATGGCCTGGCCGGTGAATGACACATTGATTTCTGGATGGCGGGTGAGCGCGATCGCTGCGGCTTTGATCAGTAAATCGGTGATGGAGGGATGCGTTGTTCGGTTCTGTTTGAACTGATCACGGAACCGCTCCGCTTGCTCCATATCGATCTCGCTAGTCAAATAAAAGTGCGGCACCGGTGCTTTGCTCTGTGTCGTCGCTCGCGCGATGGCTTTCCGCATCTGGCTCAGCGGTTGGTCTGTTCCGGCCGGCAGAATTTGCGTTGGCGGCGCCTGGGCTTTCACGACATCCTCTTCCACGATTCGCCCGCCAGGACCGGTTCCGGTGATGGTGAAGAGATCGATTCCCCGGTCGGCAGCCAGCGCTTTCGCGCGGGGCGAGGCGATGAAACGGGTCTCCTCTGAACTTGCGGATGACGCGGGTGCCGGACCGGCAGCAGGCGGCGCGCTTGTCCTGGTTCCGCCGCCGACTGATGGCGCGGCTGTGATCGTGTCGGTCAATGCCGAGGTGATATCCTCATCCGCTCCGCCGATGACGCCGATCAACGTTCCGGACATCACGGTTGCGCCGTCCTGCACCAGGATCTTGCGTAGGATGCCGGAGGAGAACGCCTCGAGATCCATGATGGCCTTGTCGGTTTCAATTTCAGCGAGCGCCTCCCCCGCCTGCACCGGATCCCCTTCGCGTTTTTTCCACGCAAGGAGGACGCCTTCCTCCATCGTGTCAGTTAACTTTGGCATCACCACACGACTAGCCATGTGTGTCCTCACTTTGCCGCAGAAAAGACCGAAACAATCGCTTCAGCCACCCGCCCTCTTGTTCCGTACCGCGCGGAGGGTCTGGATACTCAATCCAAGGCTCCTGAGAACCCAGATAGGTGCCCTCTCGAACGCTCAGTTGGCTGCGGAGCTGCGAGTAGCCCTGTCCCTGGAGCATGCGAATTAATTCCTCCAGCGCGCCTCCGGGCGTGGCCTGTGTGGTGGTCACCACGCGCGTCGTTTCATATCGCAGAATGGCCTGATACCCTCCGTCGGCTTGCTCAAATACGATTGGCCTACTGAAGCCGCGCTCGCGTGCATCGAGGCCGGCCAATTGATGTTTCTCGTGTATCTGGTCTGACATGAGCAGATCCTGAAAGGATGCTGAAAAAGTCGCCCGTCTCACCCGCCCGACCCTCGCGCGCCGAGACGCGCCTCTTCCCATGCTTCGTTCTCACCTCGAAAGCATCCTCAACGTAGCCCACGTGGAGAACAAGCTGTCTTGGCAGCTTGGGGCGGGCGGGTGAGAAATGCTACGCCTCCGGTGCTTCCATCGGCTGCGGCCTTGCTGGGCAGGCTTTTTGAGCATCCTGTGAGAGTGCATTCCTCCTGAGTATTCTTTCAGAGAGCCCGGAACACTGCCAAAAGATCGCTCAATGCCATGGTCTTGTTCCGCAGGATGGCGCGCTGCGCCTGCATCGGCTCCATCGCCGAGGTTCGCTCATGGCCGCCTTTCAAGATCGCGGCTCCGAGGGCGAGCACGTCCTTGCATTCCTTCTCGACTTTACTCTTGACCACGGGATTCACAGCGAGGATGTCCGACATCGTCGCGCGCGTCGTGGAGAGATGCGCGTGCAGTTCCTCGTCCGGGTATGTCTTCCTGGCTGCCTCGTCGAGGCAGCGATCGAGATACTGCGTCAGGAACACATAGAGTCGAACAATCGTCTCCGTAATCTCGATATGATCGGGAGCCTGGGCTTGTGACGACATGGGTAAATGTGCCTCCTTCGCTTACTGTGTGCCGCACACTGCTTTGACGGCTTCGATGACGCGCTCCTTGTCCGGGATGGCGGCATTTTCCAACGGGCGACTATAGGGCATTGGCACATCTTCGCCGGTGACACGCCGGATGGGGGCATCCAGGTAGTCGAACGCCGCCGCGTACACGCTCTCGGCGATCTGCGCACCCAGCCCGCAAAAACGCCAGCCTTCTTCGACGATCACGAGGCGCCCGGTCTTCTTGACCGAGGTGACAATCGTCGTGAGGTCCAACGGTTTGAGGGTGCGGGGATCGATGACCTCGGCCTCGATGCCCTCTCGACTCAGTTGATCGGCTGCTTCCAGCGCCAGCAGGAGCATCTTCGAGTAGGCGACGATCGTCGCGTCGCGTCCGGCACGCTTCACCTCGGCGACACCGATGGGGATCGTGTATTCACCGTCTCCGACATCCCCCTTCGTTCCGTAGAGCAATTGTGCTTCGATGAAGATGATAGGATTGTTGTCCCGGATCGCGCTTTTCAGCAGGCCTTTTGCATCGTGCGGCGTGGCCGGCGCGATCACTTTCAATCCCGGCACGTGACAGAACCAGGCCTCCAGACTTTGCGAATGCTGCGCGCCTAACTGGTGCGCTGCGCTGCCCGGTCCGCGTATCACGAGGGGCACCGACAGCTGTCCCCCCGACATATAATGAATTTTTGCGGCGTTGTTGACGATCTGATCCAATGCCAGGATACCAAAATTCATGGTCATGAGCTCGACGATGGGATGTAACCCCGCCATGGCGGCGCCGATTGCCAGGCCCGTGAAGCCGGCTTCCGTGATCGGGGTATCCACCACCCGTTGCGGGCCGAATTCCTCCACGAAACCCTTGCTGACCTTGAAGGCGCCCTGGTAGTAGCCCACTTCCTCGCCGATCAGAAAAATGCGCGAGTCTCGATGCATCTCCTCCCGCATGGCCTGGTTCAGAGCTTCCCGATATGACAGCACCATGGATTGTCTTACTCCTCCCGCATTACCTGGGTGTGCAAGGCCGATGGGCTTGGAAAAGGACTGTCATCCGCGAACCTGACGGCGGCCGTCACGACCTCGCCGACTTCCCGCTCAAGTTGTACGAAATCGGTCTCGGCGCTTAGGTTGTTGCTCAGGATCGTCTGCTTCAACAGTAGAAGCGGGTCGCGTTTGCGGTGCTCCTCCACTTCTACTTTGGTTCGGTAATGTCCATGTGCCGGGTCGGACATTGAGTGCCCCATGAACCGGTAGGTCATCGCCTCGATGAAAAATGGTCCCTGCCCGGCGCGCACCTGCTCGACGACCTTGCGCATCACATCGCGCACGGCCAGTACATCCATGCCGTCCACGCGCTCAGCCATGATGCCATAGGAGCGGGCCGTCTCTGCCACGTCGGCATAGAGTGCGATGGCCCGTTCAACCGGCGTCCCCATACCGTAGCGGTTGTTCTCGCAGACGAAGATCACAGGAAGTTTCCACAAGGCCGCCAAATTGAACGCTTCGTGCGCCTGGCCGCTCGGGATCGCCCCTTCACCGAAGAAGCAGACGGTCACGAGGTCGAGTTTTTGATACTTGGTCGCGAAAGCGAGGCCTGTGGCAAGGGGAATATGGCCCCCGACAATGGCGTAGCCGCCCATGAACCTGCGCGAGATATCCACCAGGTGCATGGAGCCTCCTTTGCCCTGGCACAGGCCCGTCGCTTTGCCGAACAGCTCGGCCATCACATGGCCGGGGTCGGAGCCTCGGGCGAGACAGTGCCCGTGGTCGCGGTACGCGCTGATCGCGTAGTCATCCGATCGAAGCGCGGCGATGGCCCCGACCGCAATAGCCTCTTCGCCGATGTAGAGATGCAGGAAACCGGCAATTTTTGCGAGGGCGTACATCTCCGCAGATTTTTCTTCGAACCGGCGGATCAGCAGCATTTGACGATAGAGGAGCAGTACGTCGCTCCGGTCCATACTTGGCACTGTCATTATAAAGAGCCTAGCAGGCTTCGGAAAA